>DXLT01000099.1:0-4971 GCA_019414555.1 Collinsella sp. | reverse complement strand
GATGTAGATGTCGTCAATCTCGATGAGCCCTTATCGCAGCAATTGCTCGATGAAATTGCCAGGGATGGTGTGATTCTGTATGAAAAAATATGAGAACTTTGCCAGCGCCTTGGCGAATCTTGAGGATGCGCCCAATCAGGATCTTAACAATGATTTTGTTCAGAGTGGATTGATTAATAAGTTCAATCTTCAATTTGAACTGAGCTGGAAGCTCCTTAAGCGTCTGCTCGAGTATGAGGGCGCCACGCTTGCCGCGTCGGGGTCTCCTCGTGCCATCTTGAAGGAGTCCTACCGATTCTACGACTTTATTGATGAGGCAGCCTGGCTGGATATGCTCAGAGACCGCAATACGAACGTCCATATCTACGACAACAAGCTCGCTCAAGATTTGATTCAGCGCATCTTGAACGTCTATATTCCCGCTTTCTGTCAGTTGAGAGACGGGCTGACGAAACGTTACGGCGAGCTTCTGTTGGCGCCCGACGACCAGTTTGTCTAATTCCTTAAGATTTCGCGGAGGGTTGTTGCCGTTTACCGAGGGGTTGTTGTGCAACAACGGACGAGCTGCAATACTTATTTTTATCTTTGCAAACTGAACTTTAACTACACCAATGCAGGGAGGATCTTATGCAGCCCAAGCATTCTGCGATTGTCGCGGGTCTGACGCTGGCGCTTTCGTTTGGCGCCGTTTCCGCGCCGGCACCCGCCGCTGCCGAGGAGCCCACGCCGGGCGTTGCCTCGGATGCCACCGATATCGATAAGGGCCTTTACACCCAACAGTCCTTCTCGGGCGTGCTGAGGTCGGTCCAGGGCGTTTCGTTTGTCAACGTGACTCCCGAGATGAAGTACTTCACCAAATATGAGAGCCATGGCAACTATAACCAGGGCTTTTCGTATGGTGACGGCTACAACGCGCTGGGCTATTACCAGTTCGACCGCCGTTGGTCGCTCATTCCGTTTATGAAGCAGGTCTACAACTACAGCCCCGAAAAATACAGCATGCTCAAGGATGCGATTGATCGCGGCAGCGAGATTTCCAACGCGAACAATCCCATGTCCGAGAACGGTCAGCTCACCGAGCTGGGCCGTATCGCGCAGGAGGCTTTCCAGGGTGCTTACAACACCGATCCTGTTGAGTTCTCAGCACTTCAAGATGCCTATGCGTACAACTCGTACTATGCGGTGACCGAGGCGTGGCTCAAGAGCGGCCTGGGTATTGATATTTCGGGCCGCGCCGATTGCGTCAAGGGCATGGTGTGGAGCATTACCAACATGTGCGGCACTGGTGGCTGCAGGGACTTTTTCCGCTGGGCGAATCTTTCCAACGATATGTCCGACCGCGAGTTTGTGATGGCGCTCTCCAATAGCGTGGTCAACAATGTCGCCACCAAGTTTTCAAGTCAGCCCCAGTATCATGAGGGCTGGAAGAATCGTTATAAAAATGAGCTGAAGGACTGCTTGGTTTTTATCGCCGAGGATGAGGCTGCCGCTGCGACGCCCGTGCAGCCTGAGCCTACGCCGGCGCCCTCGCCGACACCTGATTCGAATGACGACTCGAGTGACGATCCCAACGATGACAGGATGGATGCGCCCTCGACCGATGCTGACGGTAATGGCTCTGCTGGTGGCACTACCAATGACGGCTCTACCTCGAACGGCTCCGATTCGAACGGCCCTGCTGCGGGCGATTCGTCTTCAAACTCTGCCGGCAATACGAACAGCGCCGCCTCTGGTTCGACCGACGCTGACTCCTCTAACTCATCCACCGGCTCGAGCGATTCGTCCGTTGGCATCGGCTCTAACAACGGCTCTGGCTCTGACGCAACCCCTGATTCCGATGCTTCCAAGGACGACTTGAATAAGGCACCGGACGCTCCCGTTGCTTCGCCGGACAAGAAGCCCTCTTTCTCCGTGCAGCTTGGTTCTACGCTGGGCTCTTCGCTGATGGCTGGCGTCAATAACGGTTCGACCCAGAACAAGGACAACTCTGATCAGGCTTCCACGGAAAAGACCGAAGCCTCAAAGGGCGACTCCAAGGACAAGGCTTCCGAGAAGACCGAATCCGATAAGGGTTCTAGCCCTGAGGAGAAGGACGACAAATTCGCTCAGAAGAAGGACGAGAGCAAGACCGAGGGCGAAAAGAAACAGTCCGAAGACGACGACAAGAGCGGTGCTGACAACCAAGTCCAGGAGCAAAATGACTCCAAAACGGTGACCACCACGACCACGACGACTACAACTACCAAGTCCTCGGGCGGCAACATGCCCAAGACGGGCGATCTGATTGTGATGGCGAGCCTTGCCAGCGCGAGCTTGGCCACACTGGGCGCTACGTCTATCGTAAGTGGTAAGCATAAGCTCGATCAGCAGAAGAAGGCTTCTGGGGAGGACGGCTCGGAGGAGTAGCCTCTCGGTTGCCAGATAACTAAAGAGTTGGGACGGGGTCCGGTGCGAATGCGTCGGGCCCCGTTTTGTTGTGCAACGATTAGTTGTGCCCCCTCACACCTCTTGTGACTACCGTTGCCCGATATGTTCGCGCGGCGACATCGGTACATGCGATGCGGTCATTACAATTGGCATCGTGCTGCGATTTAGGGGGAACGTTTTGGTGTCTGAACAGGCAAATGTTGATTGTGCTGCTGGCTTTGGCGTGCGCTTGATCGGCTGTGCCGACGATGCGGTTTTGCCCATTGGCATACACGGCTATGCGGAGGCCCTTGGTTGCTGCGTGCTGGTTGACAAGACCATGTTTATTGCCGATGTGTTGGACTGCGACGCGTCCGTTGTGGTGTGCTGTCGACCCGAGGGTTTTGGCAAGAGCATGAACTTGTCGATGCTCAGGGCTTTTCTGGAGCGTCCTGCGGTCGGTCGCGCCGGTCGGAGCTCGTTTGCCGATGCTCAGATTTGGGATGCAGGTGGCGGGCGTTATCGGGATGAGTATGCTTGCTATCCGGTGATATCGCTGGACTTTTCTGGCGCTACGAGGCGTGGCCCCGCTGTTGCCGGTGTCGTGCGCGATGTCCTTTCGGGCGAGTGCGCTCGCTTGTTGGCGCTCTTGGGGGCTCCGGATTTAGCTCGAGATAAGGTGCGTCACATCGAACGCGTCGCGCGCGGCGTGGCGAGCGCGGACGAGGTTGACTCGGTGCTCGGTGTGCTCATAGAGCTGCTGGAGATGGCCTGCGATGAGCAGGTTGTATTGCTCGTTGATGGGTACGACGCGGCGTGGTTGGGCCGTGCGAGCGCGAGGGGCGCTTCCGGCGCCGATTCGGCGGATCTATTTGATCGCGTGCTTTTCGAGGCCATTGCCACTGCGGGCGATTCGTTGCGGCTGACGTGTCTGATGGGGGAGTGTCCCCGTCCTGCTGAAGCGGCGCTTTCTTTGCATGGCTGCTCGTATTGTCTGACGACGCCGCTTTCGACCTGGTGTGACCGTTGGTTCGGCTTTTCGGATGCCGAGGTTCAGGCTCTGTTGAATCATGCTGGGCGCGAGGAATACCTGGATGATGCGCGTGAATGGCTCGAGGGATATCGGTTTGGTAGGGTCTATTGCTCGAGTCCGGCGCGTGCGATCGGTTTTCTGGACCGAGGCTGCACGGCGCCTGTACGCGCCGATTTGTATGGGTATGCGGATTGCCTGAGTAGGGTAGTTGCCGGGTGGAATCTCGACCGCCTTTCGGTCTTGTTTGATTTGCTCGAGGCCCATGGGTGTGCTGAGGTCCCGCTTTGTTTGGGCACTGCAGAGCCAGATGTCTCGCCTGACGATAGCATGTGGACAGCGCTGTATCTGTCTGGTTTTCTCACGACGGATATGACTGAGGAGCCAGAGCATGGCGATCGTCTCCGTGCTTTGCGATTGCCCAATAAAGAGCTTCGCCAGGCCTTGCGTCTAGTGATTGTTGAGTGGTTTGAGTGCGCTGCCGAAGACATTCGAGACGTCGATGCGTTTCGCGACGGGCTGTGCCATGGGAACGAGGACACCGTGAGGCGGGCGCTAAGCCGCATCTTGGGAGATGCGGGAATCGGTGCGACCGACCCAGATACACCGCTGCCATATCACCTACTCTTGCAAGGACTCTGCTTTGGATTGCCGGGCTATGCCAATCCTGCTTCGAGGCGAAAGTGTGGCGCGGATCGCTGGGACATCCAGGTTTTTCCTACGGGCGCCGTGTTTGACATAGCCGATACGATCGGTATGCTCGATGAACGTCCGCTGATAACGATCAACATGATGTATGACCCCGATGTGGATGCGCTGGGGTTGGAATTGCTGGCCGTGCAGTCGCTACTCGACATAGA
This sequence comes from Collinsella sp., assembly GCA_019414555.1. Lineage (GTDB taxonomy): Bacteria > Actinomycetota > Coriobacteriia > Coriobacteriales > Coriobacteriaceae > Collinsella. The sequence goes on along the minus strand of DXLT01000099.1, from coordinate 675 downwards.
GCGCGACGGCATCGACGAAATCCGTGTACCACGCCCCGGCGTGGGTCGCATGCGCTGGGGGTTCGGTTTTGATGGGCAGCATGTGGCTACGGTGTGCCAGCGGCTTTAAGCGCCGAGGTGTTTCCGGCTTCCGTTACTCGGTGTCCTTCATGGGCGGCATGGGCTTCCAGTTGGGATCCTTGATGATCTTGCGGGCGTCCTTCATGCCTCGACGCAGCGCCGGAATGCCGGTCTTAAAGCACTTGTCGACCGCGGCCAGGCGAATGAATTCCTTGCAGAAGGTCGCGGCATTGCCCAGGCGGAACAGCATGGGGTGGTAGTCACCGTAGATCTGCATATAGCGAGCGAGGAAGCCTCGGTTGCGCATGATGTAGTAGCGGTTGGTGTCGCTCGTGGAGTTGAGCTGGCGCTTGCCGGCGATATCCCAGTTAGAGACGGCGCGGGCGCGCTTGAGCACCACGTCGGCAACAACGGCGGCGGGGAAGTGTTGGCTGGCCACGTAGCCGTAGCAGGCATCGTCGCCGTAGATAAAGAAGCGCGCATCGGGCAGGCCAATCTTGTCGACCACGCGGCGCGAGAACATGCCGCCCTCAAAGCACAGCTGGTTCATGGTGCGGTAGCCCTCGGGACCCAGATCCCACTTAGCGATGGGGTTAGGGATGCCAAGTGAAAGGA
>DXLT01000098.1:1162-5013 GCA_019414555.1 Collinsella sp. | reverse complement strand
GCTCCCTCGTTCCTGTCCGCCGGCGTCGCCGCCAGCATTGATTGGCGCGCCGTCGTCATACTCGGCGTCGTCAACACCGGCATCGGTTGCCTGCTTTATTTTAGTGCCGTCGCCAAGCTGCCCGTCCAGACCGTCGCCGTCGTCGGCTACCTCGAGCCACTTTCGGCCGTCGTGTTTTCCGCCATCCTTTTAGGTGAAGCCATAACACCGGTCCGCCTGATGGGTGCCGCGCTTATCATCGGCGGCGCGATTTTTTGCGAACTCGCCGGCAAACGCGCAAACGCCAAGGCTGGCATCGCCCAGACAGTACGTGCTTAAAAGCCCCTGCTTTGAAATGCTACCTGCGTAGATAAATAATCCCCAGCTGAGGATTATTGTCTAAAATAACCCGATGTGCCAAACTGCTCTTGTATGTATAAAGACGGCATAAAGTTTTTTGTCCTAGACAGATAACCGGATGTCTAAGGGAGTCCTCGTGGCACACAACAAACTGGAGGCAAACCTCCAAGACCAGCGCGGGCAAGGCGGGCACGGAGCCATCCCCCTCTCCGCTGGCATGCTGCTCGTAACGCTCGGCGTCGTCTATGGCGACATCGGCACGAGCCCCATGTACACCATGAAATCAATCGTCGCCAACAACGGCGGCATCGGTACCGTCAGCGAGGACATGATCCTGGGCGCGCTTTCGCTCGTCATCTGGACCATGACGCTCGTGACCACGGTCAAGTACGTGGTAATCGCCATGAAGGCCGACAACCACAACGAAGGCGGCATCTTCGCCCTGTTCAGTCTCGTGCGCAAGGTGGCGCCATGGCTGATTCTCCCCGCCATGATCGGCGGCGCGGCGCTGCTCGCCGACGGCATCCTCACCCCCGCGGTCACGGTCACCACAGCCATTGAGGGCCTGCGTACCATCGAGTGGGGCCACGCACTATTGGGTGACGGTCAGACCAATGTGATCATCATCACCATCATCATTATCTGCGGTCTGTTTGCCATGCAGCGCGCCGGCACCTCGTCAATCGGCAAGCTCTTCGGCCCGCTCATGACGCTGTGGTTCCTGTTCCTGGCAGGCGCCGGCCTGTTCAACATGCTCGGCAACCTGTCCATCTTGCGCGCGCTCAACCCCATTCGCGGCATTATGTTCCTGTTCTCGCCCATCAACCACTCGGGCATCATGGTGCTCGGCTTCGTCTTCCTGTCGACGACCGGCGCCGAGGCCCTCTACTCGGACATGGGCCACGTGGGCAAGGCCAACATCTACGCATCCTGGCCGTTTGTTAAGGCGGCCCTCATCCTTAACTATCTGGGTCAGGGCGCTTGGCTGCTCGCCAACAACTCCAACCCCCAGATGCTCGCGATGGATATCGTTAACCCGTTCTATATGATGCTCCCCGAGCCCCTGCGCCCCTTTGCCATCGTGCTTTCGGCCGTAGCGGCCATCATCGCCTCGCAGGCGCTCATCACCGGCTCGTTCTCGCTGGTATCCGAGGCAACGCGCCTCAACCTTATGCCGCACCTGCGCATCCACTACCCCAGCGACACCAAGGGTCAGCTCTATATTCCGCTCGTCAACAACATCATGTGGGTCGGCTGCATCTTCATCGTGCTGCTGTTCCAGAACTCCGAGCGCATGGAAAGCGCCTATGGCCTCGCCATCACCGTGACCATGCTCATGACCACCACGCTGCTGACGAGCTATATCGCCGGCATCCTCAAGCACAAGCTGGGCGCCTGCATCTTTGCCCTGCTCTTTGGTGCCATTGAGCTGTGCTTCTTCGCTTCGTGCCTCACCATGTTCTTTGACGGCGGCTACGTAATGATCTTCTTGGCCTCGCTGCTGTTTGGCCTTATGTACGTGTGGCGCCGCGGCACCGCCATCGAGCGCACGCAGACGATCCTGCTGCCCGTCTCCAAGTACATTGACCAGCTCAACCGCCTGCGCAACGACGAGACCTACCCCGTGCTCGCCGACAATCTGGTGTTCCTCACCAACAGCCCCGACCCGCTCACGCTCGACCGCGACGTGCTCTATTCCATCCTGGACAAGCACCCCAAGCGCGCCAAGGCATATTGGTTCATCAACGTACACGTTACCGACGAGCCCTATACGCACGAGTATTCCGTTGAGACCTTTGGCACAGACTTCCTGTTCCGCGTGCGCTTGGACCTGGGCTTTAAGGTCAATCAGCGCATCAACGCCTACCTGCGCCAGATCGTTGGCGACCTGATGGCCTCGGGTGAGTTGCCGCCGCAGCACCACACCTACTCCATCTACGAGACGCGCGGCAACGTGGGCGACTTCCGTTTTTGCATGCTGCGCAAGATGCTTGCCCCCGAAACGGACATCAACCGCAATGACCACCGCGTGATGGCCATCAAGTACGCCGTCCGCCGCGCTTGCGGAAGCCCGGCGCGCTGGTACGGTCTCGAGAACTCGGCCATTATCATCGAGTACGTGCCGCTGTTTGCCCGCATGCGCCCGGCCGTTAAGCTCGTGCGCACCCAGGTGCCGCTCGAGGTTCAGATCGAAGAGGCCGAGGAAATGGAAGTCGACATCTTCTCGGACGACTTGGTCAACGGCAACGAGGCCGGTAAGAATATGAACGTCGACCCCACCGAGCTGCTCGAGAGCGTCGCAGATATGCCCGAACACCAACAGCTCGACGGCCTCGAGAGTGAACAACTCAACGACGCCAACTTCTAGCGACGTCACAAATCAACGACAGCGGCCCTGCACCTCACGGGAGACGCAGGGCCGCTTTGCATTGCAGTAAAGCTAACGGCTACGAACGACGCGGCTCGGGAACCACGAGCCTATCGGGGCTCGCGCCCTCGGCATCCATCAGGCTCACGTAGCGAATCGACGGATCCCCATACATCGCGTAGTAATAATTGCCCGTGCGCGCGCTAAAGCATCCGGTGTAGATAGTCTTCTCGAACTTGCCATCGCCCATCCTGGACGCTCCCTCGATCATCACCACGCCCTCGAGCGAGCGGAACATGCGAACGACGTTTTCGGTCTCGCTCTCCTTTTGCGGGTAATTGGCATTGAGGTACGCCGCCTTTACAAAACGGCTCGGCGAATAGCAATCGCCCGGAATGCCGCGCATGCCGGCACCGGCTCCATAGGGCTTGAGCTCGGCGCCGCGCCATGTCGCCGTCTGCGGAAAATCGCTTGTGGCGGTGATATAGGTGCGCAGGTTTTCCATGTGCCACGGGAAGGTCGGCTGGTTGGCAAGGGTGTCGACCGGATCGTCGTATACATGCAGGCCGTCAGCCATCATCTCGACCACGATGCTGCGCTGGCTGTCGCCGATAATCCAATGGAGCAGCGACACGCCCAGCCCCTCTCCGGCAGATTTGGCGACAATCACCGTGTCGCGCAGCGCGGCCTCGACCTCATCGACCGTCGAGAACGTCGCTGCCACCCACAGGGGGAACTCATAGGCCGCGATATTGGTCTTGCCGTCGACAGGGTCCTCGGCATACTCGGCATAACCCGGGAAATTGAGACCCGCCACGGCGAGGCCCGCATCGTTGCCGCAATCGAAGAACATAGGGTAGTTCCTGTAATCGATGCACATACCGATCACCGCGTGCGCCGCTGTCGCGTCGTCGATAAACGAATACGGAATGTGAAACCCGCGCGGCATCACGCGAACCTGTTGGCCGTAGTCAAAGCTCCAGTCGAGATTGCGGCCCAGATACATGTGGCCAGAATTATCGGTAAATCGAATACTCGTACACATAGCGCCTCCTAGCTTTACGTTCTTGCTAATTTCATTGTCTCCAAACAAAAAGGCGCTAAACACAAAAGCCCGGACATGACAACAATGTCACGCCCGGAC
>DXLT01000098.1:0-1062 GCA_019414555.1 Collinsella sp. | reverse complement strand
ATCTGGTCAAAGGCAACCTTGCACTTGATATAGCGCGTGGACTTGGTGACCTCCTCGTGCGTCAGGCAGCTCTCCTCCATCTTGCTGGCACCCAGGCCAAACACCAGACGGGGGTTGTAGAGTACGTGGGGCTCGCCGGCATCGTCCAGGTAGACGCAAACCTTCTTGGTAACGCCAATCTGGTTGGCGGCCAAGCAGCCGGCATCATCGAGCGACTTGATGGTATCAATCAGATCCTGAGCGACCGACTCGTCCTCGACAGTCGCAACCTCGCAACGCTGAGACAGGATAGCCTCGTCGCGGCAGAGCTCTTTAATCATACGTTCCTCCATAGGGGTCGTTGTAACCGCTTAAGTATACGGTACCTACACAATTTCATGCGAAAGATACCGCCCGTCCGTTACAAACCGCCGAACATCAACATGTGAGGAACACCAACTTCACAAAGGCGATATAGTGGGTGAGTTCGTGTCAATCGGCCTAAACTCGGGGCCGAACAAGGAAAGGGTATGCATGGACGAACTTTTTCACGTCAGTGAGCGCAAGTCCACAATCGGGACCGAACTTCGCGCTGGACTGACAACATTCCTGGCGATGGCCTACATCATCGCCGTCAACCCCGCAGTGCTCTCGGGCGCTGGCATTGATGCGGGAGCGCTCGCCTGCGCCACCTGCCTGGGCGCCGGCATCATGACCATCTGCATGGGCATCTTCGCCAACCGCCCGCTCGCCTGCGCATCGGGCTTAGGCGTCAACGCGATGATCGCTGGAATCACCACCACCGTCTGCGGCGGTGACTGGCACGTGGCCATGAGCGTCATCTTTCTTGAGGGCGTTGTCATCTTGCTGCTCGTGCTTTGTGGCCTGCGTGAGGCCATCATGGACGCCATCCCGGTTGTCCTGCGTCACGCCATCTCGGTGGGTCTGGGCCTGTTCATCGCCATGATTGGCCTGTGCGATGCCGGCATTATCACCGCTGGCGCCGGTACACTCGTCGGTCTGGGCGACATCACCTCCCCTACCTTCATCGTCGGCATCATCTCCATCCTGGTGACGGTCGCC
>DXLT01000097.1:0-5014 GCA_019414555.1 Collinsella sp. | reverse complement strand
CGCAGGATGGAGCACACGCGAGCGTGAGCGTACTGCACGTAGTACACCGGGTTGGAGTTGTCGCGCTTCTTGACGGCCTCAATGTCGAAGTCGACCATCTGGTTGGAGCTCTTGGAGATGAGCGTGTAGCGAGCGGCGTCGGAGCCGACCTCGTCGACGAGTTCCTGCAGGGTCACCATGGTGCCCTTGCGCTTGGACATACGGACGGGCTTGCCGTTACGCAGCAGGTTGACGAGCTGGCCCAGCAGAACCTCAAACTTGCCGGGATAGCCAAGAGCGTCGCAGACGCAGCGGACGCGCTCGATGTAGCCGTGGTGGTCGGCGCCCCAGATGTCGATGACGTGGTCGACGCGCTGGAACTTATCCCAGTGATAGGCGACGTCGGAGGCGAAGTAGGTGTACTCGCCGTCGGACTTGATCAGAACGCGGTCCTTATCATCGCCCAGGTCGGTGGAGCGGAACCACAGGGCGCCGTCCTTAGTGTAGAGGTAGCCCATCTTGTCGAGCTTCTCAAAAGCGCGGTCGACGGCGGAGGTGCCGGCGGTCTCGCCCTCGGTGTCCTTCACATACAGCGAGCGCTCGGAGAACCAACGATCGAAGTCGCAATTGACGGCGTGGCAGAGGTCGCGCATGTTGTCGACCATCTTTACATAGCCGCGCTCGCGGAAGCTCTCCATGCGCTTCTGCGGATCGGCGTTGACCCACTTATCGCCGTCGGTGCGCCAGAACTCGGCGGCCTCGTCGATGATGTAGTCGCCGCCGTAGGAGTCCTTGCCCAGAGTCTCGGCAAAGTTGTCCTGGTACGGATGGGTCTCGGGGTGCTCGTCGTTCTCGTCGGCAACAAAGGCGTCGCGGTCTGCGATCAGCAGCTTGTGAGCCTCGTCGATATCCACACCCTGCTTGGCGATGATGTCGGCAAGCTGCATATAGCGCGTGCTGATGGAGTTGCCGAAGGTGTTCATCTGAGAGCCGTGGTCGTTGATGTAGAACTCACGCTGGATGTCGTAACCGGCGTGGTCCATAACGCGGCAGAGCGAGTCGCCCAGCGCGGCCCAGCGGCCGTGGCCGATGTGCATGGGGCCGACTGGGTTGGCGGAAACGAACTCAACCTGGGTCTTCAGGCCACCACCGACGTTGGACTTAGCGAAGTCCATACCCTTCTCGCGAGCCTCGCCAAAGATGGCATTCTTGACGGCAACGGAGAGGTAGAAGTTGATGAAGCCGGGGCCTGCGATCTCGACCTTCTCGATCGCGGGGTCCTCGGGCATATGGGCAACGATGGCCTCGGCGATCTTGCGCGGGGCGCAGTGGGCCAGCTTGGCGGACTTCAGGGCCATGGTAGAGGTCCACTCGCCATGAGAAGTGTCAGCCGGTCGCTCGATAGCGCAATCGTCAAGTTCAAATGCGGAAAGGTCGCCGGCCTCCTGGGCCGCAGCAAGCGCAGCGCGTACCAGCTCTTCAATCTTCTCGGGCATAGATCCTCCTTGTGTTAAAGCCCCCGAGCTCTTGGTCACTCGTAGGGCAAAAGCCAGAGTTTGTAGCACTCTATCACAAGCGAGGGGCACTGTCGCAGGGTAAAGCCAATCGAAATTGCATATGCACAAAATTGACTACAGCTTGTATGGAGTCACTCAAAGATGCCGGTCTGCCTGCAGATTATGCAGGCGTTGAAAATGCGTAAAGGTGTGAATGAGCTGCGTCTGTTATCGAATACTCTTACCTATCAGAGTTGTGTGCTTTTCCTGCATAAAGTAACGGTTTGCGCACGTCAGCGTGTTATTCTAGACAAACGTAAATTCGTATAAGTTGGAGGTAGCATGTTCTCAATCGGTCAACACGTCATTCATCCGGGCCAGGGAGTCTGCACCGTCGTCGGTTTTAGGGACGACACACCGCAGCCCATGCTGCTGCTCGAGACCAAGCAGGGACATGCGCAGACGATCCTCATGTACCCCGTGGCGCAGGCCGACCGTTTGCACGCCGCCATCTCGCAGCAAGATGCCGAGCACCTGCTGAGCCACTATGACGAGCTGGAGTGCGACACCTTTACCGAGCGCAACAGCTCGCTTGAGGAGACACACTTTAAGCAGCAGCTCAAGCTGGGCGCGCCCGAGACGGTCCGCGTGGCAAAGACCATGATGCACCGCATTCGCCAGGCCGAGGAAGCTGATAAAAAACCCAGCTCCTACTACATGCGCGTACTCAAGGAGGCCAAACGCCGCTCCATCGAGGAGTTCGCCGTGGCCCTTGGCGTCACCGAGGAGGCCGCCGAAGCCCGCCTAGCCCAAGCCGCCCTCAACTAACCCATCCGCGCCAAAAACCACCACAAAGGGAACAGGCACCTTTGTGGTGGTTTTCTTGTTCTAGTAGTATTCATTCTTATCGATACCCACGAGCACAAGGAGTCTCTTATGGCAGAGCCGCTTACCGCCGGAATCACCCGCGACCGCGCGTTCGAACTGCTCAATGAGCACAACAAGGACCCGTTCCATATCACCCATGGCGAGACGGTCGAGGGCACTATGCGCTACTTTGCGCGCGAGTTCGACCCCGAGAACGAGGAGTTTTGGGGCATCGTCGGTCTGCTGCACGACCTGGATTGGGAGGAGCATGAGGACGACCCCATGAACCACACCATCTATGCTGCCGAGATTCTTGAGGGCGAAGGTGCGTCTCCCGAGCTCATTCGCGCCATCCAGACGCACACGTCGGACTTCAACACCTCACTACCCAAGCCCGAGCTGCAGATGGAAAAGATCCTGTTTGCCTGCGATGAGCTCACCGGCCTGATCGGCGCTGCCGTCATCATGCGCCCGAGCAAGAGCGTTATGGACTTTACGACTAAGTCGCTCAAGAAGAAGTTCAAGGACAAACGCTTTGCCGCCGGCTGCTCGCGCGACGTGATTTCGCAGGGCGCCGAGATGTTGGGCTGGGAGCTCCCCGAGCTCTTTGACCGCACCATCGCGGCCATGCAGTCCTTCGCCCCCGACCGAGATACCTTCCAGGCCTAACCGTCAACGCCACCTAAAACCACCACAAAGGGGACAGGCACCTTTGTGGTGGTTTTTGTTTGCGCGGGCGTTAGGGACGGACCTGGCCGGTGCCGCGGAGCTTGTATTTGTAGGTGGTAAGGGCCTCGGCGGCAAAGGGGCCACGGGCGTGGAGTTTTTGGGTCGAGATGCCGATCTCGGCACCCAGGCCAAACTCGCCGCCGTCAGTGAAGCGAGTGCTGGCGTTGGAGTACACGGCCGAGGCATCGACAGCATCGAGGAAGCGCTCGCAAGCATCCGTATCCTCGGCAACGATGGCCTCGGAGTGCATCGTGCCGTAGCGGTTGATGTGTGCGATGGCCTCGTCCTCGTTTGCCACGACCTTCACGCTCATCTCGAGCGCCAGGTACTCGCGACCCCAGTCCTCCTCAGTCGCGGCGACGTAGTCATCGCCCTCCACAAGCCCGGCATCGGCGCATGCGGCGCAGGTTGCCTCGTCGCCGTGAATCAGCACGCCGTGGTCATGCAGCACGGTCACGACCGCGGGCAAAAACGCATCGGCCACAGCACGGTCGACCAGCAGCGACTCGGCGGCATTGCACACGCCTACGCGCTGGGTCTTGGCATTAACGATAATGTTGAGCGCCTTATCAAAGTCGGCGGATTCATGCACGTAGATGTGGCAGTTGCCCGTGCCCGTCTCGATCACCGGCACAAACGACTCGCGCACGCAGCGCTGGATCAGGCCTGCACCTCCGCGCGGAATGAGTACGTCGACAATACCGCGGAGCTTCATGAGCTCGCCGGTGGCCTCGCGGTCGGTGGACTCGATCATCGACACGGCCTCGCGCGGGAAGCCCTTGGCCTCGAGCGCATCGGCCAGCAGCTCGGCGATCATGGCACACGAGTGATAGGCCAGCGAGCCGCCGCGTAGAATGCAGGCGTTGCCGGTACGGATGCAGATGCCTGCGGCGTCGGCCGTCACGTTGGGGCGCGCCTCGTAGACCATGGCGACCAGGCCCAACGGCACGCTCACGCGGGTCAGGTCCACACCGCTCGCAAGCACGCGGTGGTCGAGCACGCGGCCGACGGGATCGGGCAGCTCGGCGAGCTTCTCCAAACCGGCGGCCATGCCCTCGACGCGCTCAGGCGTCAGCAGCAGACGGTCGAGCAGACCGGCCGAAGTGCCCGCATCGCGCGCGGCAGACATATCGAGCTCGTTGGCGGCGACGATGGAGTCGACACCGTTGCGCAGTGCTGCGGCCATGGCGCGCACGGCCTCCTGGCGCTGCTCATCGCTCGCCGTGGCAAGCGAGGCCGACGCTGCCTTGGCGGCAACGGCAAGATCGTGGACATACGTGGCTATATCGACCGACATGGGCGGCCCTTTCTCCTAGAAGTTTGCAACCATGGTAGCCGATTTGCGCATGGCCTCGCCCGCGGCGGTAGAATTGGTCAACCCGAAACACCGCAACGAACGGAAGACTCACATGGCCCTCATCACTTCGTACCACGTCCCCGGCCTTTATGTCGAGGACCACAGCATCGACGTCCCCCTTGACTGGCGCGGCCTGGAGCCGATGCTCCTGGCCGTCGGCAGCACCATGCGCCGCGGCGCTATGCCGGCACCAATCGCCGGCGCGCCCGAGAGCATCAAGCTCTTCTACCGCGTGGTTTGCGCGCCCGACCGCATCAACGACGATCTGCCGCTGCTCCTGTTTTTGCAGGGCGGCCCCGGCGGCGAGAGCCCGCGTCCGCTGTCGCCTACAAGCGACGGCTGGATCGAGGAGGCCGTCAAGCACTTCCGCGTGGTCCTTCCCGACCAGCGCGGCACCGGACGCAGTAGCTGCGTGGACGGACGCACGATCAAGGCACTGGGTGATCGCGCAACGGCCGCCGGCGCCGATACAGCACGCTCGCAGGCCGACTTCCTCAAGCGCCACCTCGCCAGCTCCATCGTGCGCGATTTTGAGTACCTGCGTCTGGTGGGCTTTGGCGGCAAGCCCTGGGTCACGCTCGGCCAG
>DXLT01000096.1:2151-5074 GCA_019414555.1 Collinsella sp. | reverse complement strand
GGCAAGACAGCCCTTGCGTGGATACATGCCAAAAACGCGCGCCGGGTTCTCGCTCATCAAGCGGCACAGATCCTCGGGACCCAGCTGTCCCTCAAAGCTCGTGGCAATCGCGACGGGACGATGCTCCACGCCGGGCCCGCCGTTGGGAATCGCGCGGAAATCGTCGCGCCCGCGGTCCTTTTGCCCGTGCAGGTTAAAGCTGCAATGATCGGTCGCAATAGTATCGATCTCGCCAGCCACAAGCGCCTCGCGCAGCGCGGCACGGTCACCGGCATGGCGCAGCGGCGGGCTCATCACATACTTGGCGCCCGCAAAGCCGTCCTCGCCCTGCTCCAGATAACAGGTGTCGTCGAGCATCAGATACTGGGGGCAGGTCTCGACATAGATATCCTTCTGCCCGCGCGCTTTGGCAGCGCGAATGGCCTCGAGCCCCAGCTTGGTCGAAAGGTGCACCACGTTGACCGGAGCGTCCCCGGCCAGGTGCGCCAGATACAGCAGGCGGCTCACGGCTTCGGCCTCACACACGTCCGGGCGGCTGAGCGCATGCCCCTCGGGCCCATGAATCCCCTGCTCGTACACGCGCTTCTGCAGCTCATTCACCAGCGTACCGTTCTCGCAATGCACGCACAGTATGCCGCCAATACGCTTGAGCTCCTCGAGCACCTCGAGCGTCTCGGCATCGTCCAGGCGCAAATGATCGTAGGCAAAGTAGGTCTTAAACGACGATACGCCCGCCTCGCGCATGGCCGAAAGATCGGCGCGGTTGCGCTCATTCCACTCGGCGAGTGCCATATGAAAAGCGTAGTTGGCCGTGCAGGTTCCGTCGGCGCGGCGATGCCACTCGGCCAAGGCATCGGGCATGGTCACGCCGCGATCGGCCGTCGCGTAGTCCACAATGGTCGTCGTGCCGCCGCAGGCAGCCGCGCGCGTGCCGGTCTCAAAGCTATCGGCTGTCCAATCCATGCCAGTCCAGCACTGCATGTGCGTGTGGCCGTCGATAAAGCCGGGAAACACCCAGCAGCCCGCGGCGTCCTCGACGGTATCGTCGGCGCCCGGCTCAATCGCTGCGGCGATCCGCACAATCTTGTCGCCCTCCATGGCAAGATCGGCGCGGCGAAGCCCCTGGGGCGTCACGAGCGCGCCGTTTTTGATGATGATCATAATTGCTCCTTATTGATTGATGCAGTTGGCCACGCGATCAAAATACGAGCAGGCGGCAATATGCTCCGTTATGCGTCGCTGTCCCTTGACGGTATCGACGTCCCACAGCTCGTAGGCACGCGCCTCGACCAACACCACATCGGTACGGCCCTTGAGGATCGAACCGCCGCCGTCCTTGCCCTCAAGACACATAAGCGCATCGAATAGTTCCGCCGGAAAGAGCACCGGGCTCGAAGGCTCACCGTTGCACGCAAGACGCACCGGATGCTTGCGGCCACGCTCGTCAAATGCACGAACCATAGCCTCAAAAGAATCCGAACTCACGAGCGGCTGGTCGCCCGGCAAAAAGAGGCAACCTTTCCAGTTGCGTTCGACTCCCCACGAAAGGCCCGCACGGACGCTTTCGCTGCGCAGCTCGCCATCGTGCAGCACGCACGGGCAATGCTTGTCCTCGCAAATCTGAGCGACCTCGGGCCAACGCGTCGAAACCACGACGTCAAAGCCCCGGGGAACCGAATCGATGGTCCGGGCAATCAGCGGCTCGCCATAGATATCGGCAAGCATCTTGTTAGAGCCAAACCGCTTGCCCTCGCCCGAAGCCATAATGACGCATCCAAGTTTCATCTCCGCAAACCTCCCCTGGCTGCCTTGGACACCATAGTTGCTATACCCACCATACCAAGCTCGCACTCCGTCGGAACAGGTATGCGCTCGTTTTTCCAGCGAACGCCCCTTGGCTCTCCATAGCACAAAGGAGGGCACCCCGCGACGCAGGGCACCCTCCTCAATGGTGCAGATATGCCTACTCAGCGTCGCCGGTAAACGTGGTACCGGTCTTGCCGGCAAGGCCATCGCGCGCCTTCTCGAGCAGTGTGATGAGCGCCGTGCGGCCCGGCTTGCTCTCGGCAAACGTCGAGGCGGCCTGAACCTTGGGCAGCATGGAGCCGCGACCGAACTCGTTGGCCTCGGACAGACGCTTTACGTCAGCCGCGGTCAGCGTGTCGAGCCACTGCTCGTGGTCGGTGCCAAAGCCAATGGCAACCTTCTCCACGGCCGTCAGGATAACCAGGGCATCGGCATCGAGCTGCTCGGCGAGCTTGTCGGCCGCAAAGTCCTTATCGATGACGGCGGCAGCGCCCTTAAGGTGGTTGCCCTGGGCCTTGGTGACGGGAATGCCACCGCCGCCGCAGGAGATCACCACATGGTTGGACTCGACGAGCGACTTAATGGTGTCGAGCTCGACGATGTTCACGGGCTTGGGCGAGGCAACCACGCGACGGAAGCCCTGCTTCTCGTCGTGGATGAACTGGTAGCCGCGGTCGGCCTCCAGCTCCTTGGCCTCGGTCTCGCTCATCCACGGACCAATCGGCTTGACCGGGTCGGTAAAGGCCGGGTCGTCTGCCGCAACCTCGACCTGGGTGAGCACGGTGGCGACACCCTTGTCGATATTGCGGTCGAGCATTTCCTCGCGCAGCGCATTTTGCAGGTCATAGCCAATGTAGCCCTGGCTCATGGCGCCGCAAACGGACAAGGGGCAGGGAACGTACTTCTGAGGATTAGAGCGCGTGAGCTCAGCCATCGCGTTGGCGATCATGCCCACCTGGGGACCGTTGCCATGCACGACGACGACCTCGTTGCCCTCCTCGATCAGGTCGACGATAGCCTTGGAAGTCGTCTTGACGGCCTCCATCTGCTCGGGAAGGTTGGCGCCGAGGGCGTTTCCGCCCAGGGCGACAACGATACGCTTAGCCATTTCTCAGCC
>DXLT01000096.1:0-2141 GCA_019414555.1 Collinsella sp. | reverse complement strand
TGTAGCTTGCCTCCTTGTACATGCCCACGCGGTGCATGTCGAAGACGTCGGCGCTAACCTCGCCGTGCTCGCAGGAGACACCGGAGATGTCGGCGGGCAGCGGGTGCATAAAGATGGTGTCCTGGCCGTTGGCAGTCTTCTCCATGAGCTCGGTCGTGGAGCACCAGTCCTGATGGGTGGCGTTCTGGGCGAGCAGCTCCTTCTCGAGCGCAGCGATGCCGGCGTCGTCGCCCTCGGCGTACAGATTGGTACGCTTCTCCATGGCGGCAAACGGAGCCCAGCTCTTGGGGATCACGATGTCGGCGCCCTCGAAGGCCTCAGCCATGGTGTTGACCTGCTTAAAGGTGGTGCCGGACTCGGCGGCATAGCCCTTGGCGCGCTCGACGACCTCGGGCATGAGATCGTAGCCCTCGGGGTGGGCCAGGGTGACGTCCATGCCAAAGCGGGGCAGCAGGCTGATCAGCGACTGCGGGCAGGACAGCGGCTTGCCGTAAGAGGGCGAATAGGCCCAGGTGACGGCAACCTTCTTGCCCTTGAGGTTCTCAAGGCCGCCAAACTCGTTGATGAGGTAGAGCATGTCGGCAGAGGACTGCGTGGGGTGGTCGGAATCGGACTGCAGGGAGATGAGCGTGGGACGGTGATCCAGAACGCCGTCCTCGTAGGCCTGCTGGACAGACTCGGAGACCTCGGCCATATAGGCGTCGCCCTTGCCGATGTACATGTCGTCGCGGATGCCGATGACGTCGGCCATGAAGGAAATCATGGTAGCGGTCTCGCGGACGGTCTCGCCGTGAGCGATCTGGGACTTCTTCTCGTCCAGGTCCTGTAGCTCGAGGCCGAGCAGGTTGGCGGCCTTAGAGAAGGAGAAGCGCGTACGGGTGGAGTTGTCGCGGAACAGGGAGACGGCAAGACCGGAGTCGAAAATCTTGGACGAAACGTTGTTCTCACGCAGCTCGCGCAGGGCGTCGGCGACGATGTAGAGAGCCTTGAGCTCATCGGTGGTCTTGTCCCAAGTGTGCAGGAAATCGCTGCCGTACATACCCTTAAAATCGAGGCCGTTCAGTTGCTCGACGAGCTCGGTAAACTTAGCGTCCATGGAAATGTCCTTTCTAAAGATGAAACGATCGCAATGAGTAGATGTGTTCCGGCATGCGCGCGTGGCTAGAACATGCAGAGCACCATGACGAGGACCCGCCACCGTTGAGGAAGCATGGGAGATAACGACCGCGGGCCCCAAGTCAACAGGGGGTGCCGGGGACACGAGCGGCCCCCGGCTCAACAAAATCGAGGAATGGGACTAATCGATCTTGTTGTTGGTCAGACCGGCGCGGAACACGGTGGCATCGCCATCGGCCTGGCTCGGATCGTAGAGGTTCAGGGCAGCCACGTACATGGCGGCAGCGGTGACCAGGTCGTCCTTGTAGGTGACCTCGTTGGGAGCGTGAGCCTGAGACTCGGCACCCGGGCCAAAGCCCACGCAGGGGATGCCGTAGCGGCCCTGGATGGAAACGCAGTTCGTGGAGAAGGTCCACTTGTCGCACAGCGGGCGACCGGTGCGCTTGTCCATGCTGGGCTCGCAGCCGATGCGCTCGTCACCAAACATGGCCTTGTGGGCGTCGACGAGGGCCTTGACGTGCGGAGCGGTCTCCTTGTTGATCCACGTGGGGAAGTAAGCCTCGGTCTCGTAGACCTCGCCGGTCCAGGACGGACGGTCGTACATGTACATGGAGACCTTCACGTCGTCGCCGTACTTCTTGGCGGCCGGCAGGTTGCGGATCTCGTCCAGGCAGGACTCCCAGGTCTCACCGGCGGTCATGCGACGGTCGATGGAGATGGCGCAGGAGTCAGCGACAGCGCAGCGGCTGGGACTGGTGTAGAAGATCTGGCTGACGGTGCAGGTGCCGCGGCCCAGGAAGCGGGCATCCTCGAAGTGCTCGGGGTTGTACTTGGGGTCGAGCATCTTGACGAGACCCTTGATGTCGGTCGACTCGTCGCAGCCGTTGTTGTTGAGAGCGCGGACGTCGGCGATGATGTCGGCCATCTTGTAGATGGCGTTGTCGCCGCGGTCGGGAGCGGAACCGTGGCAGGAGGTGCCGTGAACGTCGACGCGGATCTCCATGCGGCCGCGGTGACCGCGATAG
>DXLT01000095.1:4327-5077 GCA_019414555.1 Collinsella sp. | reverse complement strand
TTTTTTGCCCATGTAGAGCAGGTGATAGCAGGCGCTGACGGTGCTCTGCGTAAGATCCCAACCCAGGGCCTCCCACATGGCGGTCTGAGCTATGCAGTAGAAGTAGATGTTGTCCTGACCGATGAACTGGTAGATCTGAGCGTCGTCAGAGCACCACCAGTCGCGCCAGTCGAGCGAGCTGTGCTGGTAGGTGGGAGCGGGTACCTGCGTGGAATCGGCAGCGGGCTCGCCCATGAGGGCGGCATCCTGGGCGGCGACGCCCTCGGTCACGCCGGCGGCCTTGGCATCGCGTGCGAGCACGGTACGCGTATAGCTGATGGGCGCCCACAGGCTCTCGGGCCAGCACCAGCAGGTGACGTCGGAGACGCCATCGACCTCGGGCACCGGAACGCCCCAGTCGATGTTGCCGGTGATGCGGAAGGGCACGAGCGCCTTGCCGCTGCGGAAACGCACGCCACCGTTGGCGAGCACCGCGTGGGCATCGTCGCGCTCCTTCCAGCTGGGGAAGGTGACGGTAAAGCTGCTCTTGTTGCCCTCGGGCTCCAGGACGGTGTGCTCGGGAAGCTGATCCTCAACGGCATCGAAGGCCTCGCGGAACTTGTTCTGGATGTAGAGCTGAGCCGGCAGCAGCCACTCCTCCATGGTCTTGGAGACCACGGAACGAACCTGCGGGTTCTGGGCGAGCTTGGCGGTATAGGTCTTCATAAAGTCGAGGTAGGCCGGCAGGTCGAAGTAGAGGTTGTCGACCGG
>DXLT01000095.1:0-4317 GCA_019414555.1 Collinsella sp. | reverse complement strand
ACCGGGCGCAGCTCGGGCACCTCGCCGGTGAGCTGGCTCTTAGGCGCGATGAGCTCCTCGGGCTCAAACTGGTGGCCCAGGTCGCACTCGTCGGCATAGGCCTTCTCGGACTTGCAGCCCTGGATGGGGCAGCGGCCGATCACCTGACGGCCGTTGAGGAACGTGCCGGCCTTGGCATCGTAGAACTGCAGCGTGGAGCGCTTGGAGATGGTGCCCTGCTCGTGCAGGCGCTCGATAATCTCGGCGGTCACCTCGTTGTGAATCTGCGCAGCCGGCTCAAGGCCCGAGCCGCCGTAGATATCGCAGCTGATGTTGTAGTTGTTGAGGGTCGCTGCTTGGCGGGAGTGATTGGACTCGACGTACTCGTTAATGGACTTGTCGTAGCCCTCGTTCTCCTTGAGCTTGCGGTAGCTCTCCATGATGGGCGAGCCGTAGCAGTCGGTGCCCGAGGTGAAGATGACGTTCTCACGGCCCAGGCGGTCGCGCAGGAAGCGGGCGAAGAAGTCGGCAGGGACAAAGACGCCGCCAACGTGGCCAAAGTGAAGGCCCTTGTTGCCGTAGGGCTCGCCGGCGGTAACGATGGCGCGGCGAGGCCAGCTGGGACGGTCGTTCATGGAGTATTTGGATGCCATGGGACTCCTTCGCATATGGTGAGGGCGCGGCCGGGCGCGGGGCTCGGCGGCGCGGTGGTCAATTCGTGCATATCGTTCGACATTATCGCACATGCGGGCGGGTGCGTGGCAGGGGCGCTATCCTAAGATGCTATGAATGAGATTTCCAACATACATGCGTTTGAAGACGAGGATTTTCTGCACGCTTGCTTCGTGTGGGGGATGGTCGTAGTCGGCGTGTTTGCCGTGTGCCTGGTGCCGGTGTTTATGCTGCTGGGCGGACCCGCGGACCTGGATGCGGCTGACGCGGGCGGTTGGACGGCGGTCGTGGGCTGGATAGTCGGCTTGGCTGCGATCTCAATGGCGTCGTTCGCCGTGCACGAGCTGGTGCACGGTGTGTTTTTTAAGCTGCTGGCGCCTGCGGGCGCGAAGGTGACCTTTGGGGCGAATCGCGAGACAGCGATGATCTATGCCTGCGCCGAAGGCGTTGTGTATTCTCGCCGGCGGTACGTGGCGGTTTGCCTGGCGCCGACGGTTGTTGTGACGGCAACGCTTGCCCTGGGGTTTGCGTTTTCGGGCTATCCGCTGCTGTGCTATCTGGCGGCCGGCTTGCATTTGTCAGGCTGTGTGGGCGACTGGTATTACGTGCGGACCATTTTGCGCGACCGCCGCATTGTCGCCTGCGAGGATACGTCCTTTGGCGTGCGCTTTTTCGGGTGAGGAGATGTTGATGAAGCCGTTGTTGTTGCCCGCTTGCCGCGCGCCGTGCCCGCTTGAGCCGGTCCGCCTGCTGCGCGAGGAAGGGTTTGAGCCCACGATTTGCTGGACCAACCCCAATATTCAGCCGCACGATGAATGGCAGCGTCGCCTGGACGAGCTGCGCCGGTGGTGTGCCGATGGCGACATCGAGCTTATCGAGGCGGGGGAGGACCGTGAGCGTTGGGAGGCCGGCGTGGCCCCGCTGGGCGCCGATCGAGCCCGTCGCTGTCGCGCATGCTATGCCCTGCGCCTGGCCGAGGCATGCCGAGTGGCCCAGGAGCGCGGGTTTGAGTTTGTGGGTACGACGCTCGCCGTCTCGCCGTATCAGCTGTTCGACACCTGCAATGATGTGTTGGAGCGTCTGGCTGCCGCCCGCGGTCTCACTCCGGTGATTCGCGATTTTCGTCCGTATTACCCCGAGGCGACACGCCGTTCGCGCGAGCTGGGCATGTATCGGCAGAACTACTGTGGTTGCCGCTTCTCGGCTGTCGAGGCGGCCATGGACCGCGCCCGCATCCGCGACGAGCGCAAAGCGTCCAAAAAGTAGTTCTTTTGAGCTGGCAGCCTGCTAGGATGTAGAGCGGACTATAGCTATATAAGGAGTATCCGACGTGTCTATGCGTACCGATGATTTTGACTACAACCTTCCCGAGGAACTGATTGCCCAAGCTCCTGCCGAGCCGCGCGACTCCTGCCGCCTGCTGGTGGTGGATCGCAAGGGCTCCCAGGCGGGAACGCCGCTGGAGCACGGCGGTACCGTTGAGCACCGCATCTTCCGCGACATCATCGACTATATCGAGCCTGGCGATGTGCTCGTCATCAACAAGACGCGCGTGATGCCGGCCCGCCTGATCGGTCGCAAGGAGGGCTCGGGCGGCGTGGTCGAGACGCTGCTGCTCAAGCGCCGCGAAGATGTTGACCCGCTGGGCCACGTTTGGGAGTGCCTGGTCAAGCCGGGTAAGCGCCTGAAGCCCGGTGCTCAGATTGAGTATCGTGCGGGCGGCGCCCATGCGCCCGAGGGGGCTCCCGTGGTGCTGACGGCCGAGGTCATCGACTTTGTCACCGATAGCCGCGGCGGCCGCCTGGTGCGTTTTGAGCCGGCCGGTTGCAATGCCGCCGGCGAGCCGCGCACGCTCGACGAGGCCATCCATGCTGCCGGCCACGTGCCGCTGCCGCCCTACATTACCGATTACGAGGGCGATCCCGAGAAGTACCAGACCGTCTACGCCATGAAAGAGGAACACTCGGCTGCAGCTCCCACGGCGGGTCTGCACTTTACTTCCGAGCTCATGGCCGCTATCGAGGCCAAGGGTGCGAAGTTTGCCGCCGTCGAGCTCGAGGTGGGCATCGATACCTTCCGCTTGGTGGAGGAGGACGACCCCACGCAGCACGTCATGCACACCGAGCGCTACCACGTGTCGCAGGAAGTTGTCGACGCCGTGCATAAGGCGAAAGCCGAGGGTCATCGTGTGATCGCCGTCGGCACTACCGCGGTGCGCTCGCTCGAGAGCGCGTTTGACGCAGAAGCCCCGGTGTTCGATCCGGCCGTGACGGCGCGCTATTTTGAAGGCCGCGAGGACGGAGCCGACACGCTTGGCCGCGGTGACATCGTGGTGCGCGAGAACGCCACGACGCAGCTCTACCTCATGCCCGGCTCGACCTATCACGTGGTAGACGCGCTGATCACGAACTTCCACGTGCCGCGCTCCACGCTCATGATGCTCGTGAGCGCACTTGCCACCCGCGACCAGATCATGGATGCCTACGCTGCTGCTATCGAAGAACGTTACCGCTTCTTCAGCTTCGGCGACGCGATGCTCATTCAGTAGGTTACGGCGTTTTACAAACGCCGTAACCGGCCGACGCTGCGCGGGCCGCATTTGAACGTCAGATTGTCTCAAATGCGACCCGCTCGCTGACTCTGCCATAACATCGGCGTTTGCGTTGCTGGCGAAAAGTAGTCGTTGGGGACGTTCTTATAGTCGTTGGGGACGTTCTTAAACGACTACTTGCTTGCGAACAGCCAGATTGCGATGATCACCAGGATTGCGGCGACGATGCAGACGATGGCGCCGGTGAATTTGATGCGTGAGTCGCGGGTACGCTCGCGCACCGCGTCCTCGGTGGCCTCGAGCTGGGTGACTTCTTGCTCGGTCTCGGCGTGTTCGGCTTTGTCTCGGGCCAAGGATCCTGCAAGCGACTCAGTGATCTCTGGGTGGTCGTGCACCTCGGTCGCCTGTTCGATAATCGACTGCGCATGCGCGGCATCTGCTTGGGCGTTGGCTATGCTCTGCTCTTGGTCGCGGCGTGCCTTGTCCTCGGCGGCGATCTTCTCGCGCAGTTCGCGCTGGCGCGTTGCAGCGGCGGTTTTTGCGGTCTGCAGCTCGTCGCGCGCGACATCGGCCTCTGCCGTCACGGCCTGATGGGCTCGCTTGGCGTCGGCGATGGGGGCTTGCGCCTGCTCGACGGCCTGCTCGGCTGCGGCAAGCGAGTGCTCAAGGTCGGCGGTGATGCGCGGGACATCTTCTTCGGCTTTACGCAGGGCATCTGCCGTGTCGGAGATCTGCATCGAGAGCTCGCTGGTGCGCACCGTATAGTTGGCGGGATTTGCCGAGGGATTGCGTTGCAGCTCGGCATACTCATGACGCAGTGTCTCGAGCTGGGCGCGCGTGGCGTCGACGGTTTGTTGTGCGGCGGCAATGCCGGCGTCTCGCTCGGCCTGCACCTTGTCGCGGATGCGCTTGGAATCCTCAAGACGGCGAACGAGGCGGTTGCCGGTCTCGCGTGAGCTCGCCTCGCGGGCCTCCACGGCATCGAGCGCGGCCTTCAGGCGGAGCTCGGTCGCGTCATCCTCTGTCTTCATTTGTTCGAGCTGACCCTTGAGCTCTGCTACTTTGGAAGCATGGACATCGCGATCGATTTCGGCTGCCGCTGCAGTCTTTTGGGC
>DXLT01000094.1:0-5087 GCA_019414555.1 Collinsella sp. | reverse complement strand
CGTATGAATGTGTATTTATATTATGTTGGATTTAAGTCCTTCCTTTCTGAATTGGTTGACATCAAAACCCAATATAAATGAATTGAGTCCGTAATTACCCTGAGGACAACTGGAGGACAAGGGCTAAATGAGCGTTTCCAATCCGTTTAAAACAATTGGCCAGAAGATAATTGTCGCCCTATTGGCGTTAGGCTTGATTGCAGCTTGCGGCGGCTGCGTGTACCTGTGGTTGATGCGCGATCAGACCGTTATAAGCGATGATTCGATTCGGGAAGAAATTAAGCCGGTAACGAAGTTGCTTACCTACGAATACGATTTTACTCAGGTTCTATATATTGACGATGCAGGGAATCCGTTTGGTTTTAACAACCCATTTACTACTAAGCGATATGTAGCGACAATCGATGGCAAGGCGGATATCGGCCTGAACGTAGACGATGGGAACCTGAAGGTCAAAGTCCATCGTTCGAAAAACAACGAGTCGGTAATAAAATCTGTTAATGTTACGCTTCCGCATTCCGAGATCGTGACGTTGTCAACGGATCCGAACTCGCTTAAAAAGTACGTTGAGGACAATGGTTTTCTTAATTGGAATCAGGTCAGTACGGACGATTTAAATAAATTGCTTCAGCAGGCTGATAAGGACCAGAGGCAAAAGGTTCAAGAAAGTGGCATGCTGGAAAAATCTGATGAACGTGCAGTAAAACTGGTGAAAAAGCAGGTGTCGACGTTCTGTGGTTCAGACGTAAGGGTCAATGTCGAATTCGAAGATTAATATCTACCTTTGAAATCAAATTACTGATTCAGCTGAATGCCCGCTATCGCGATGCCTTACGTTGCAATAGCGGGCATCGCTGATTTCGTTTGAAGGGTGTCAATGTGACAATTGTCCGATATGACAACGAGACTGTCCCTTTGTCACATTCCCGGAAAGCCTGTTTGGCGCAGGGCCTCGTAGAGGACGATGGCGGCGCTGTTGGAGAGGTTGAGTGCGCTGATGCGGTAGTCGTCCGGGTTGACGAAGTTGCCGCAGATATCCTGCCGAAGGATGGCCTCGTGGCTGTCTTCGGTATGTCCGAGCGATTCCTCGTGGGCTTCCCAAGCCTCGGCGTTATCGAGTGAGTCGCAATCGCGCAGCATCGGGATGCGCTCACAGCGCTCGGGCGCCGCGGCAAGCAGTGGCTCGGGAATGCCCGAGCTCTCGCTGCCAAAGACCAAATAATCACCGTCGCGGTAGGTACTTTGCGCATAGGTTCGGCGCGCCTTTTTGGTCAGCAGATGCAGGCGCTCGTCGGCGGAGGAGAGGCCGTTGCACGCAAGGAAATCCTTCCAGCCGGTATAGGTGGTCACGTCCAAGTTTTGCCAGTAGCCCAGGCCGGCGCGACGTACCGTCTTGTCATCGAGCGAAAAGCCCAGCGGCTCCACCAGATGCAGGCGGGTACCGGTGACCACGCAGGTACGGCCGATATTGCCCGTATTGGCCGGAATCTCGGGCGCATACAGCACGATATTGAACATGAATCTCCTTGGCTCAGAATGAAAAACCACCACGAAGGGGACACAGGCACCTTCGTGGTGGTTTGGCGGTTACGTGGGCAGAAAATGCTCGCTTCGATAGCCTAGGCGCGGTGCCAGTCGGTCAGGCAGGCATCGAGCGCGGCGATGAGCGCGTCCTTGTCCATATGACGGCCGATGATGCACAGGCTCGTCATGCGGTCGCCCGTCTCGTCGTCCCAAATCTGCATGATCTCGGGGTTCTCGTCGATGATCTTCTGCTTCTCGCCCTCGGGCGCCGAGTCGACAAACAGGCCGTTCTCCATCAGGCGCATCTGGTGGCCGGCCTGCTCGAACATGTAGCACATGTCCGGATTGCCGGTCTGCCACAGCGGACCCTTGACGCGGATGACCTCGTCGGGCCACTCCTGCTCAACAAAATCGGTGAACTTCTGCAGGTCGAACGGCTTGCGGCGCGAGTACACAAAGGTCTCGATGTCGTATTCGAGCACCTCGGGGTCATCGTGCTCCTCGGGATGCTCCATGGCCTCGATCCAAGCGGCGGAGTTGTAGGCGCGCATAAAGTCGAAGCGGTCGGTATCGAGCAGCTCCTCCATGGGGACCTCGCCGTTTTGAGCCTCGACAATCACGGCGTCCTTCTGCAGGCTGCGCACGATGGCTTTGAGCTCGGCAATCTGCTCGGGGGTGACGGTGTCAGTCTTATTAAGAATCAGCGTGGAGCAAAACTCGATCTGCTGGATGAGCAGGCTCTCGATGTCGTCCTCGTCGATATCCTCGGCTAGCAGGTCGCGACCGCCGTTGAACTCGTCGTACATGCGGGCGCAGTCGACCACGGCCACGATGTTGTCGAGCGCGAGCTTGGGCTCGCCGCCCACCTTGGCCTCGTCGCAGAAGCTCGAGATGGTGTAGGCGATGGGGATGGGCTCGCAAATACCCGAGGCCTCGATGATGATGTAGTCGAACTTGCCCGAATCGGCGATGCCCTGCAGCTGGTTGGCCAGATCGTCCGAAAGCGTGCAGCAGATGCAGCCGTTGGTGAGCGGGATAAGGTCGTCGGTCTCGGAAAGGCCGCCGTCGGCGATAAGGCTGGCGTCGACGTTGATCTCGCCGATATCGTTGACGATCACGGCGGCGCGGATGCCGCCGTCGTTGGCGAGGATGTGGTTGAGCAGCGTGGTCTTGCCGGCACCGAGGTATCCGGTAAGCATGATGATCTTCACGGGTTTGTTGGGCATGTGCCCTCCTTTGTTAGACATGGCTTACAGTTGAATCTTATGCCAAACGCCTGCTCTTATACCCACGCGCCGACAAATAACACAGGCTACTCCCAGGCTCCCCACACGTCGGGACAATAACCGACGGTGGCCTTTTTGCCGTTGCGCACGATGGGCTCGGCCAGAACCTGCTGGTTCTCGAGCAGCTTATCAAAGCGCTGGCTGGGGGTGAGGTGCTGGATGAGTGCGAGCGTCTCCTCGTCCTTGGCTTTGGGGTTGAGCAGCTTGTCGATGCCGCCGACCGCCTGCATCACGCTCGTGAGCTCGCCCTTGCTCATCTCTTTTTCCTTAAGGTCAATAAACTGCACCTTAATGCGGCGCTCCTTAAAATAGCGCTGGGCCTTCTTGGTATCGAAGGACTTCTTAGCCCCGAAAATTTGAATATTCATATCTATGTTCCGCCGTTCTACCTGATGAAGTTGGTCCTAGCGCGATCGGCCTGGGGCGCTTCGATGCCGGCGGCCTTTCCCGCCTCGATGCAACGCAGGAGCCAGGCCATGTTTTTGCCGATGTTTCGCATGGTGGCAAGGCCCTCGGCGTCCTGGGCGGCCTCGCCCGGCATGGCACCAAAGACGTTGTTCCAGTAGGTGGATGCTACCACGGGCATCTGGTTGAAGGTGAAGTACTTGTTGAGCACATCGAACGTGGTCGACGTGCCGCCGCGACGGGCAACGGCGACAGCGGCGCCCGGCTTGTGCGCAAAGGCCTTGCTGCCGGCATAGAATGCGCGGTCGAGAGCCGAGAGGATGCGTCCGCTGGGGTGCGCGTAGTAGACGGGCGAGCCAAAGACAAAGCCGTCTGCCTGCTCGGCGGCGGCAATCAGCTTGTTGACCACGTCGTCGTCAAAGGTGCAGCGGCAATCGAGTTTGCCACACTGGCCGCAACCGATGCAATCGCGAATAGGCTTGGCGCCCAGCTGAAACATCTCGGTATCGATGCCCTCGACGTTGAGCTGCTCGGCGACCTCGGCGAGTGCGCGGGCCGTGTTGCCGTTTGCCTTGGGGCTGCCATTGACCAAAAGAACCTTCATCACAAACTCCCTCTGCTGTCGGTGACTTCTGCAGAGGATTATCGCACGAGCGGGCAGATGGCGTGGGGCACGATGCCGGCCCCGAGGGCCCACGGCAGGCACGCTCACCAGGTACGAGCGGGATACGGTCCAGAGGATGTTGGAGTGCGGGGCCTCGTGCGAGCAGATTGTAAGGGGTCTGGGCGGGTCGCCCTCGATGGCGAGCTTTGAGGCCTTGGAAGGCGGGCTGCTGCGGCGGCTATGGTTTATACTAAGGCGGTTGCTATCGAGTAATTCATACTTGGTTTGATTCGATTGTGAATGCGTAACTAGGATGGAAAGCAAAGGAAACTCTATGGAAACAGAGGATGCTGTTTGCTTGATGACTTCGATTGCCTTGATTGTCCTTTCAATCCAATACCGAAGAGGAAGATGGCTCTGCTCAATTGCTGGATATGATGTCACAAAAAGGGAGAGCGAGATTGATATACGCCCTTACGCAAAGCTGATTTCTTCTGTGACGTTATGGATGGGGCTGCTGTTTTTCTTGTGGGCGGTAGAGGGCTGGGTACGCGATTGGAATACCAGCGTTTTTGAAGTTTTGGTTCTACTTCTGTTCAGCTTGGCCTCTTTGTCGTTCGTGCGGCTCGTTAGGTTTGTGTTTATGAGGCGATAGCCAGCGGAAATGGCTGGACGACAAAATGGACCAATGCAGCCAATTGTCAATAGAATTTGATAGGCTTTGCTTAACAGATTTACTCGAGGGCATATCCGTGGCGGGGGATAGGTTCTATCTTGTTGAGCACTTATTTGCATCAGGCAAAGTAAACCAAGAGTATCGAAACGGTGCCCCCGGGCCCCGGGAGGGACTGCGGGGACGTTCGGCTAACTGCGGGTACGACCTATTTGCCCGATGTGTTCGCCTGAGATCGGAATTAACCATCATGCGCCCCATAACGCTAGTCCAGCTTGGTGCCCGGTACCTGCGGCGCCTCTTTAATCAGCGCATTAAGTTCGTTCAAAATGGAAACGGGCTGTCGGTCGACGGCGTCCAGATGAAGCGTCGCCACGCGAAGGGGCGGCTGATATTCAAATGAGCCAAGGAGCACGGGCGATCCCAAGAACCGTTCGATTCCGTCTGCAACCGCGTCGGTCTCTTCGGGATCAAGCTCGTCAAAGAGCGCCACGAACATCGGTCCGGTCGAGCGGAACAGACGACCCTTGCCGCGCGAGCAATCCATGAGGCAGGCGGCGCTTTCTGCCAAAACGCGGTCGCCTGCCTCATGGAT
>DXLT01000093.1:0-5105 GCA_019414555.1 Collinsella sp. | reverse complement strand
CCTTGAGGACGACGGCGACGCCAAAGCCCATCATGAGGCCCATGCCCAGGGACTTGACGATGCCCTGCGCAGTCACAATGTCGAACAGACCGGCAGCGGTGCCGCCCACGATGATGCCAAAGTTGCCCAGCAGGGCGCCGGCAAACCAGAAGGCGACCGGGGCGAAGCCCACAAGGAAGCCGACGGAGAGCAGCATGGGCGAGTTGTAGATGGCAAAGGTCACGCCGGGGATGTTGAGCGTGCACAGCATGCTGGGCACCACGCCCAGGGCGTCGCGAAGCACGCTGTAGATGCCTGCGATGGCCATGGAGCCAAAGAGCTGCTTGCCGGTTTTGCCGCCGGCCTCGGTCGCGCGCAGGGTCTGAGCTGCGGCGTTGCCAGTGGGGAACTCAAGCGCGGCGTCCACGATAAAGTGACGGTGGATGAGTGCCGTGGCCAGCAGGCCCAGGATGGTGCCGGCGAGCGCCACGATAAACATGTCAAGCCAGCTGATCTGGTCGGCATAGCCCAGCATCCAGGCGCCCGGGATGGTAAACGCCAGGCCGCCGGCGACCATGGCGCCTGCGGACATGATGGTGTGGGTGACGTTGGCCTCGTTGAGACTGGCGTTGCCCATGAGCTTAAGGAAGAACAGCGAGATGACGGCAGCGAAGACAATCGGCCAGGGGAGTGCGCCCATCTTGAGGGCGGTGTAGGCCGAGCTTGCCGTGATGATCACGCAGCCAAGGACGCCGATGACGACGCCGCGCAGCGTGAGTTGCCCGCGCATCGAAGCGCGGTTCGAGGGATTGCTCATATAGAACTCCTTTGCGTATATCCGCTTCCCCCGGGAGCGCCGCTACGGATACGGCGCGGGAAGTCGGGTTACCAAGGGCCGCCGCGTGAGCTCGCGCACGACCGCGCACCAGTATAGCCGCAAGCTAGTCATTTTGGGATGACTGGTTTAGGTAGGCGATATACTGCTGGGCAGACGAAAGGAGCGCCGACGATGCTTAATGGGTGCGCATATATATTGACGGTCGACGTGGGCAACACGTTCATTCGCTTTGGCCTGTTTGCCGAGGATTCGGCCGCGGCGCAGGAATGCCCGCTTGCAACGTGCGAGATCACGACACCGTCGAGCATTACGGCCGACGAAGCGCGCATGAGGCTCGCGCAGGTCATGGGCGCACTGGCAGCCGATGCGGGTGTGCCCGGGGTGCTCGTACCCGCCGCGGCCGTGCTGAGCTGTGTGGTCCCGGCGCTCGAGCGCCCATGGAAGGCAGCACTTTCCCGTACCTGCACGGGGCGCGTGCTCACCGTGGGGCCGGGCCTCAAGACCGGCATGCCCGTGCACTACGATGACCCGGCCGAGATCGGTCCCGACCGCATCGCCGACGCCGTGGCTGCCCGCGCTGTCTACGGCTCGCCGTGCATTGTGATTGACCTGGGCACCACGACCAATATCGAGGTCATCGACGCGCACGGCACCTTTGTCGGCGGCGTTATCGCGCCGGGGCTGGCGCTCGGTGCCCGTTCGCTCTCTGCCGCTGCGGCGCGCCTGCCTCAGGTTGAGCCCTCGGCGCCGACGCATGTCATCGGCCGCAACACGCGCGAGGCCATGCGCTCGGGCGTGGTTTTGGGCGAGGTGGCCCGCATCGATGGCATGCTCGACATGGTGCTCGCCGAGATGCGCGCGACCAAGGCCGCGGGGGAGGGCAGCGTGCCCATCGTCATTACCGGCGACGATGCCGAGGCGCTTGCGGCCCTTGTCGGTCATAGCCTGACGGTCGACGACGCGCTGACGCTTCGCGGCTTGGCCGAGCTCTACCACATCAATCAAAAGCCCCGTCGCGCGTAGTGATGAGGCGGTGGGACAAAAACGCCTCCACCTTTCACCTGCTACAATGGGTCAAACTATTGCGATTACGGAGGTGTCTGCCATGTCGGACGATCTTCATCAAACTTCGTCAGGCAAGCGCCTGGACGTCATTAGCTGGGACGAGTTCTTTATGAGCGTGGCCATCGCCGCGCAGCGCCGCAGCAAGGACCCCAACACGCAGGTGGGTGCGTGCATCGCCAACACCAACCACCGCATCCTTTCGGTGGGCTACAACGGTACACCCTCGGCGCTCAACGACGACTTTTTCCCGTGGGGTACGAGCGACGACCCGCTGCAGGACAAGCACAACTACGTGGTCCATGCCGAGGCCAACGCCGTGCTCAATTACCGTGGCTCGCTCAAGGACCTCGAGGGTTCCACGGTCTACGTCACGCTGTTCCCGTGCCACGACTGCGCCAAGATTTTGGCTCAGGTGGGCGTGGGCGAGGTCGTCTACCTGGACAACAAGTACGCCGACACCGATGACGGCCGTATCAGCCGCCGCATTCTCGACTCCTGTGGCATCAGCTACCGCCAGGTCATCGTCGATGTTCACATCGGCACCGAGGGACAGGCTCAGCAGTAGCGCGTGGCAACGCCAGTTGGCAACAAAAAGCAGCTAAAAGAGCCCCGTCCCAAATTGACTGCTCGTGAAAGTCGTGTCCGCGCGCATGGACGGCTCGTGAGCGGGTACATGGCTGTAGTAACATAGCTTCTGTCCGCGGGCGCGCCCGCGTTATTGTGAGAAAGGAGCCCCTGTGGCTGTTAACGAAGAGCTGCTTAAGAAGGTTCTTGAAGAGATTCGCCCCAACCTGCAGGCCGACGGCGGCGATATGGAGTATGTGGGCGTCGACGACGAGGGTGTCGTCAAATTGGAGCTGCAGGGCGCTTGCGCCGGCTGCCCCATGAGCTCGCTGACCCTGTCCATGGGCATTGAGCGTATCCTGAAGGAGCATGTGCCCGGCGTTACCCGCGTTGAGCAGGTCAATGCTTCCGGCGAGGCCGAGGACCTGTACGACGAGTACGCGCCGTTCTAAGATGCGAAAGCTGCGGACGGCATACTCCGCATAGACGTTACGCCCAAATATGCGGCTGCGAGCGCAAGGCCCGCGGCCGCATTTGTATGTAGGGAGTAGGAGGGTCGACATGCTCAACGACTTCTACCATATGCTTGATCCCGTCGCGATCTCGGCGGGCCCCATCACCATCTACTGGTACGGCCTGGCCTACGTGGTCGGCGCCCTGCTCACGGCGGTCGTCATGTACCGCACGCAGCGTCGCTGGGGTTTTGACATTACGGTCGACGACCTGACGAGTGTCGTGGTCGGCGTGGTCTTTGGCCTTATCATTGGCGCCCGCCTGTTCTACGTCATCTTTTACGGCGACGGCTACTACTGGGCGCATCCGCTCGAGATCTTTGCCACCAACGAGGGCGGCATGAGCTTCCATGGCGGTTTGGTGGGCGGCGTTATCGGCGGCGTGCTCGTGTGCCGCATGTACAAGCTCGACGCCTGGACCATCGCCGACCTTGCCGTTATCGGTGCTCCGCTGGCCTTATGTCTGGGACGCTGCGCCAACTTTGTCAACGGCGAGCTGTGGGGCAAGCCGACCGATCTGCCCTGGGGCGTGGTCTTTGGCGGGACTGCGGGCGATATGCCGCGTCACCCCTCCCAGCTCTACGAGGCATTTCTTGAGGGCATCGTGCTCTTTTGCATTCTGCAGGTGCTCAGCCGCAAAAAGCCGCTACTGCCCCAAGGCACGTTTATGGGCGTCTTTGTGATGGGCTACGGCATCGTCCGCTTTCTCGTTGAGTTTGTGCGCGTGCCCGATGCGCAGCTGGGCTATCTGCTGAGTGGCGTCATCACCATGGGTCAGCTGCTGAGCCTGCCGCTTGTAATCGCGGGCCTGGCGCTCATCATCTTTGCTCGTCGCCGCAACCAGCCCCAGCGCGTCTACCTGGACGCCTAACCACCAAAACCACCACAAAGGGGACAGGAACCTTTGTGGTGGTTCGCTGGGCAACGATGACAGAACCGTAACGTTTCCCCAGATAAAACCTGCCAAAATAAACCTGTCCCTTTTTGGCAGGTTTCTAGAAAGGCTTTCGGACTGTGAAGGATTCCGACCTCTCCACAACGGCTGCGCGCGACGCTGCCCGCATCGTCTGGTTTAAGCGCTACCCTGCCAAGCAGACGCTCATCGCATTTTTGCTCGCGCTGTTGGCGACCACGGCGTTTTCCATCGATCCCTCCCCGGTGTCGAGCAACGCAGTCTTGGCGATTGACCCCAACGCCTCGGGCATGCTGTACGTGTGCTACGAGGTGCTCCTCTCGTTTGCCGGCCATACCGACGCGGTCATGTTGCTTGCGCTTGCCTGCTTGCTCACTCTGCCGTTTCGCTACGTGTTCTTTGGCCGTGGCGACACCTGGCGTCCATCGATCATTCTGCCGTCGCTGTTCTTCGCCATCTGTATGGTGTTCGGCCGCAGCTACGATCTCACCGACTCGGCCGAGATTGTCCTTGGCGACAAAGCCCGCATCATCTGCGCCTGGATTGGCGGCGCGGGCTGGATGCTCTTGGCGGTCGTTGCCTTCTACCTTGCCTTTGAGTGTCTAGATTGGCTGAGCTCTCGGCGCATTCCGTTTTCCGAAGCGCACTTTGGCCGCGTATGGCGTGTAACTCACGCCGTGCTCTCGGTCCATCCCTTTGCCGGGCCCTTCCTGGTGCTTATGATCGCCTGGGCGCCCACGCTCGTTGCTTCGCTGCCCGGCCTTTTTATGGGAGATACGGGCGCGCAGATTCGCCAGTGGTTTAACTATCCCAACGGCACGAGCGACTACCTGCGCCTACTCAACCCCAACGTGCTGCTCAACGGGCATCATCCCGTAGTGCACACGGCCATTATCGGCTCGTGCGTCCAGCTGGGGCTTTCACTGTTCAACAGCGCCAACGCAGGTCTTGCCATCTATACCTGCGCTCAATTTGTCATCACGGCTGCCTGCATGGCCTATTCCATTTCGTCGCTGCGCAAACTGGGCGTGAGCCTGCCGGTTCGCGGTGCGATCCTGCTGTTCTTTGCGTTTATGCCGATGTTCTCTAACTACGCGGCGTTGCTCACCAAAGACGTGCTCTTTGCCGACGCGTTCTTGGTGCTGCTGGTACAGACCGTCAAGCTCGTGGCATGTGGCTTGCCCCGTCGTGATGCCAATGTCGAGCGAGCGGGCGAGAAAGCCCCCGTGCTCTT
>DXLT01000092.1:0-5135 GCA_019414555.1 Collinsella sp. | reverse complement strand
AAGCAAATGACAGTGTTTATCGTACGTTGAACCGCAACAACTGTCAAATAAATGGCCCCAGTACGGCGGCTAAAACGCGGTGAGCGGCGGGGCCACAAAACGCATACGCCTAAAGCGCACATTCCTCGCATTCGGCATCGAGACGTGCCTTAACGGCATCGGCGGCGATGTGATACGAGAAGCCCTTGCCCATCAAAAACCGAACCAGTTTTTCGAATCCGCGCGTCTCTGGAACACGCCGCTTGGCGAGCAGGGCTGACGCACGCGCCAAATCGTCTTCGACGGCAAAATAATCCTCGGGATAACCGGGAATGTCATCGAGCACAACATGACGTCGCTTGAGCTCGGTCTCGATTTTGCGCTGTCCCCAACCGCGCCGCTTGCGTTCCTCGATAAAGTACGAGCAAAAGCGATTCTCGTCTAAAAAGCGATACTCGGTGGCGCGCTCGACGGCGAAATCGATCGCGGGCTGGTGAAAACCGTAGCGAGCCAGCTTGTCACGGACCTCACCCGTCGCATGGTCGCGGCGCGATAACATCTCAGTCACCATGGTAAGTGCACATTTACGCTCGATGAGCTGCACCGCCTCACGAAAGTTATCCCAATCACAGGGAAGATCGGGGCGGTTTTTGACATACAGGCGCGCGACCCGCACGGGAATCCAAATGGACCGCTCAAAACCGCCCTCAAGCTCACAATCGATATGTGCGCAAGGCTTTTTGGACGCATACCCGCTCGAGAACGAGGAGACCGCCTTCTTATCGGGAAAGACGACCGTGGCCTCGGTCACCGTATACGACATGAGCGTAACCGCTACTCGTCGTCATCATCGAGCATGGCGGAACCATCGATGGCGTAAAGCTCGTCAAACTCCTCAGGCGCAGGCTGATCGGTCAGCTCTACCTCGGACGGAGCATCGTCATCAAACTCAAGCCCGCAGGCAAGACGGACCTTATGCTCGATCTCGTCAGCACAATCGGGGTGTTCGCGCAGGAAGGCCTTGGCGGCCTCGCGACCATTACCGAGCTTATCCTCACCGTAAGCAAACCAAGAGCCCATCTTTTTGCAGATACCGCACTCGACGGCCATGTCCAGAATCGAGCCCTCTTTAGAGATGCCCGTGCCGTACATGATGTCGAACTCAGCCGAGCGGAACGGTGCGGCCACTTTGTTCTTAACGACCTTGGCACGCACACGATTGCCGATGACCTCGTCCTTGAGCTTAATGCTGTCAATGCGGCGAATATCGATACGCACCGACGAGAAGAACTTGAGGGCGCGGCCGCCCGTCGTAGTCTCGGGGTTGCCGAACATGACGCCGATCTTCTCGCGCAGCTGGTTAATGAAGATGCAGGTCGTTTTAGATTTGGCGAGCGAGCCGGCGAGCTTACGGAGCGCCTGGCTCATCAGACGGGCTTGAAGGCCGACCGAAGTATCACCGATCTCGCCCTCGATCTCGGCACGCGGAGTCAAAGCGGCGACAGAGTCGACAACGATGGCGTCGATGGCGCCAGAGCGCACGAGCATGTCGACGATCTCGAGCGCCTGCTCGCCCGTATCGGGCTGGGAAATGAGGACCTCATCGATGTCCACGCCGATACGCGCGGCATACGTGGGATCGAGCGCGTGCTCGGCATCAATAAACGCCACAACGCCGCCCATAGCCTGGGCCTCTGCCAAAATCTCGAGCGAAAGCGTTGTCTTACCGGAGGACTCGGGGCCGTAAATCTCAACAATACGGCCGCGCGGCACGCCGCCGATGCCCAGAGCGGCATCGAGGGCCAGAGCGCCCGTGGGAATGGCCTCGACCTCGAGCTCGGGACCACCGTCGCCGTACCTCATGATGGAACCCTGGCCGAATTTCTTCTCGATCTCGGCCTTGGTGGTGGCGATCATCTCATCGCGCTCTTTACCCGTCGTGCGAGCATGAACGGTACGTACGGGACCTGAATTCTTGGCCATGAATAGCCCTCCTCTTAACAACCTGCATCGATAATAAACGAACGGCTGTTCGTGGTCAACCGTTCAGATTCATCATATGTACCCGACCATTCCAAAACCCGACCAAACGCCGACCAATCACCGACCAAACGCTTGACCACGCCAATCACAAATAGAGGTGCACGAATAAATTTAGGCCTTATACCAGCGCAAACACCAATTCCGTCAAAGGTCCCTATCTCCACAATTAAGGGGCCCTAAGGCCCCTTAAACCATGTCTATTCCATAGAATTGAGCACGCGAACAATGCGCTCCAAAGCCTCCGCGACCGCATGAGCACGAACGCACGACCGATCGCCCTCGTAATGACAGCGCGCAGACTCGACAACCGGCGCTCCCCCATCGGCCGCGCGATACGCCCACCCAATATAGAACGTACCGGCGGGGTCTTGCTCGGTGCCACCACCGGGCCCAGCGTAGCCCGTTGCGCTTACGGCTATATCGCTCTGATAAAGCTCCAGCGAGCCTGCGGCCATCTCGCGAGCCGTCTGGTGCGACACGGCGCTAAACCGATCGAGCGTTTCCTGTTTAACGCCGAGCACGCGATGTTTGATCTCATCGCAGTAGGTCACCGCGCCACCACGAAGCACCGCCGAGGCACCCGGGATATCGGCAATCGTCGAGGCAATCATACCCGCCGTCAGCGACTCCGCCGTCGAGACCGTCACACCACGGGCACTCGCGCGCTCGACAATATCGCGCGCCAGTTCCTCGTTGTTTGCGGCGATTAGCAAATAAGACTCCGTCATACCCACCAGGACCTAGACCGAAAAGACGATCTTGCGACAGTTCCAGAAGTACTGGGCGCCCGAGACAATGGTCAAAATCACGGCGATGACGTACAGGAAGCGCGACACCGAATAGACACCGAGCAGCAGCGACACCGGCCCCAGCTGGAGACCGGCCATCGCAAAGACGCACAGATAGCCGCAGATGGAAACCATCGTCGTCGCCGTCTTGTACTTGCCAAGCTTATCGGCGGCAACGACCACACCGGCCGCACTCGCGACCATGCGCAGGGCGCTCACCAGCAGCTCGCGGAACAAGATAATGAACACCGACCACACGGTTACGGTACCAAAATCCAAGAACAGAAGCAGAGCCGAGAACACGAGCAACTTATCGGCGATGGGATCCAGGAACTTACCGAAGTCGGTGATCTCGTTGCGCGAACGAGCCAGGTAGCCATCAACCTTATCGGTGCACGACAGGATGACGTACAGAACAAAGGCGGCAGCGGCGAGCGGGCCGTCGAAGGTGCTCAAATCCGTACCGGCAACGCTTGTGTGAGACAGCGCCGACACGATCATGAACACCGGGATAAAGACGATGCGAACGCACGTCACGATGTTGGCGGGCGTCCAGACACTCGTCAGTTCCTTATTGCTCTCGTTAGCCACGACGCTCTCCTACTCCACAACATGACCGATAAGCTCATAGCAGAAGCTATCGGTAAACTCGACGGTCAGAATATCGCCCACGGACGCCTCGCTGGCGTCCAGATGCACCGCGCCATCGGAATCGGGCGCCTGGAACCAGGCATGGCCGATCAGCTCGGCGCCATCCTCGGTCTCTTCGATACCGTCGACGATCACCTGGGCTCGCTCGCCCACATGTGCGGCAGTGGCGGCAAAACCGAGCGACTCGGCCAGGTCCATGGCCTCCTGGGCGCGCTCGAGCTTGACCTCTTCGTCGACCTGACCCTCCATCTTAGCGGCCAGGCTGCCCTCCTCCTGCGAGTAGGCAAAGACGCTCGTGTAGTCAAAGCCGACGGTGTCCATAAAGTCGATAAGGTCGCGGAACTCGTCGTCGGTCTCGGTCGGGAAGCCGACCATGGCCGTGGAACGGATCACGATGCCGGGGATACGCTCACGCAGATCGCGGAACAGGTCCTCGAGCTCCTGGCGCGAACCAGAACGGCGCATAGCCTTGAGGATGCGCGCGTCGCAGTGCTGCACGGGGATATCGATATAGGGCAGCACCTCGGGCGTATCGCGAATCGTCTCGATGAGTTCGTCAGTCATGCCCTCGGGCTGCAGATAGAGCACGCGGACCCAGACGTTGTGCGGGCGCACGGCCTCGGCGACGGCACGCAGCAGCTGCGCCAGATTGCGCGGCAAGCCCTCGGCGACGTCCTCGTCAGCAAAGTCGGTGCCCCAAATACCCGTGTCCTGGCCGATCAGCACGATCTCACGCACACCGCCGGCAACCAGGTCACGCACCTCGGAGATAATGCTCTCGGCATTGCGCGAGTGATAGCGGCCGCGGATGTAGGGAATCATGCAGAAGCTGCAGAAGCGGTTGCAGCCATCGGAAATCTTGACGTAGGCGACAGCGCCCTCGACCGTACGTTTGACCTGCGGGATATAGGCTGCAATCTCACGCTCGACACCCAGCACGTCATCGATGACCGCCACGATGCCGTCCTCCTCGTCAGCCTTCACAAAGGCAGCGACCTCGGGCAGCTCATCAGGCAGGTCGTCGCCATAGCGCGACGGCACGCAGCCGCACATGACGATGGGGCAAGAACGAACGCCGTCCTGAACCTCGTTGGCGAGCTCGAGCGTGGTCTCGATGCTCTCGGACGTTGCGGAGGCGAGGAACGAGCATGTATTGACGATGGCGATATCGGCGTCCTGCGGGTCGAATGCCTCCTCGTAGCCCGCGGCGGTCAAAAGAGAACGCATGCGGTCGGTGTCAACCTCGTTCTTAGCGCACCCGAGGGTGATGTAGAGCACGGAGCCCAACGGTGTATCCATGTTGGAGAGCGGTCCTTTCGATTGATATTAGCGGTAGTTGGTGAACTGCAGCGGCTGGCCGTAGTCCTGGTCGCGCAGGAATTGGATCACGGTCTGCAACGCGTCCTTCGAAGCAGAGGAAACACGCAGCTTGTCGGCCTCGATGGTCACCTTAACCTTGAGCTTTTGGTCCTTGATGTCCTTGTTGATCTTCTTGGCGGTCGCCTGGTCGATACCCTCGACGATATGGCCGAGCACGCGCACGGTGCCGCCCGATGCCGCCTGCGGCGCATCCCACGAGACAGCCTTGAGGTCGATGCCGCGCTTGATGAGCTTGGAGCTCAGCACGTCAACAATCTGTTTGGAGACAAAGTCGGCCGGGGCGTTGATCGTAAG
>DXLT01000091.1:0-5213 GCA_019414555.1 Collinsella sp. | reverse complement strand
GGTGAAGGGTGCCAACGAGGGCGAGGGCCTGGGCAACCAGTTCTTGGCAAACATCCGCGAGACCGACGCCATCTGCGAGGTCGTGCGCTACTTTAAGGACCCCAACGTCATGCGTGAGGTGGGCCGCACGGGCGAGTTCGTCGATCCCGCCGGCGATGCCGACACCATCATGACCGAGCTCATCCTGGCCGACATGGGCACGCTCGAGAAACAGCTGCCCAAGCTCGAGAAGGAGGCCAAGCGCGACAAGGAGCTCATGCCCAAGTTCGAGGTGGCCAAGCGTCTGCTTGCCTGGCTCAACGAGGGCAAGCGCGCCGCGTCCATGGAGATGACCGACGAGGAGCGCGCCGCTGCCAAGGGCTTGTTCCTGCTCACCATGAAGCCCATCCTGTATGTGGCCAACGTAGACGAGGACATGCTCAACGAGGACCTGGCGCCCATCGACGGTGTCAAGCCGTTGCCCATCTGCGCCAAAATCGAGGCCGAGCTTTCCGAACTCGATCCCGAGGACGCTGCCGACTACCTGGAGAGCCTGGGCCTGGAGCAGCCCGGTCTGGACGTGCTCGCGCAGGCTGCCTACAAGCTGCTTGGTCTGCAGTCGTTCTTTACGGCTGGCGAGATGGAGGTCAAGGCCTGGACGGTGCGTCAGGGCGCGACCGCTCCGCAGGCTGCCGGTGTCATCCATACCGATTTTGAGCGCGGCTTTATTAAGGCCGAGGTCATTGGCTACGACGACTACATCGAGCTCGGTGGCGAGCAGGGCGCCAAGGCTGCCGGCAAGCTGCGCATCGAGGGCAAAGACTATGTCATGGCCGATGGCGACGTCGTGCACTTCCGCTTTAACGTGTAAGGACGACGCATATGTTTAAATACGGCAAAAAAGCTGGCTACATGGGTATTGCGTTGCTCGTGCTTGCGGTGATTCCGCTGGTGGTTGCAGCGTGTGTTATCCCCAACATTGGGCCCGAGGTGGCGACGAAGTTTAACGCGGCCGGTGAGGTGACGCGCTGGGGTAAGAGCTACGAGCTGCTGGCACTGCCGGTGCTCAACCTGCTGCTAAGCGTGGCGACGTACTTTACGGCGGGACGCCAGGCTAAAAACAATGATGACTCCGCCGCCATGGCACGCATCGTGTGCGAGCGCTACCTGCGCAACGGTTGCATCACGGGTGTGTTCCTCAACGTGATCAACGTTTACTTTATGTACTCGGCTATTACCGGAACGGGCTTTGGCTTTGGTTTCTAACTTGTTCTTCTAGGCAACGAGCCTGCACGCATATTCAATGGCTGCTGCGAGGCCGCCGCTCGATCGTGGTTTAAAGACCATGTCGGTGGCGGCCTCGTTTTCGTATCCGGCGCCGCGAAGGGCGAGCGCGATACCGGCTTCCAGGAGAAGGGGCAGACCGCGTTGGCTGGTTGCGATTACGGCAGCCTGATTGAGCGAGCAGCTGTGCGCTTGGCATTGGATGGCAAGTTCGCCTTGCGCCGGGCAAGGGACCAGAACGGCGGCGACGCGACTTGATAGCAATGCAAATGCTGTGCGCTCATCGGGCGAAAGGCATTCTGCTTCAACGACGACGAGCTTGGGCGGCGCGCTGTTTGTGCGAAGCGTGGCTCGGTACATGCGGACCGAAGAACCCAACATAGAAAACTCCTGTGTATTCGGCAAAACGTAAACTATAGTTTACGTTTATGTTCGGCTCCATTTCAAACTCGGCTGCATGGACGAACGTGCGAAACAGATTCTTGGCAGGCGGGTCGAAGAGACACGCAGGGACCTTGGTATCTCCAAGGTTGATTTTTGTGTGGCGACAGGAATCAGCCGACCCTACCTCGACCGAATCGAAGATGGGACGGCAAATTTCACGCTCAAGGTTCTATTTAAGATCGCGCCCGCACTCGGCATGACGGTGTCAGAGCTTCTCGAGGGTATCGAATAGGGGATACCCGTCGACAACTGAATTAGGCCATCGGGATGCGGTCGTGGTTGACTTGGCTGTAGAACAGGCACTGGATCTCGGCGGCATCGCGTGACTGGCCGAGTGCCCACATGGTTTTGGCCACGAGCGTCTCGGTTGTCATATCGTCGCCGCGCAGAATGCCCGGATGATCGGCGTAAGCACGGCCGACCTCATAAACGCCCAGATCGAGGCCCTCTTCGGGGACCTGCGTAGTCATAACGACGGTGCGGCCCGAATCGACCCAGCGGAAAATTGCCTCTTGGAACGACTCGCCCGACTCACCAAACTCGGGGATACCGCCAATGCCAAAGGTCTCCAGAATCACGGCGTCGTAGCTATCGGCAAGGGCGTCGAGGATGCCCGGGTTTACGCCGGGCGTAAGCTTGAGTACAAATACGCGCGGGTCGATGCTGTCGTAGAAACGCACCGGGTTTTCGCCCTGATGCGTGCCGTGAAGCCCGTTGCGCACGATGCGGTCATTGCGGATATAGGCGATGGGCGGATAGTTGACGCTAATGAACGCGTTAAAGCTCATGGTGCGCTGTTTGCGGGCACGCGTGCCGGCAATGGCGACGCCGCCAAACACGATCGAGACGTCGTGCGAGTGCTCGTCGAGCGCATAGAGCAGGCTCTGGTACAGGTTGAGCTTGGCGTCGGTAAAGGGATTGCCCATGGGCTTTTGCGAGCCGGTGAGCACGATGGGCTTGGGGCTGTCCTGAATCAGATAGGAAAGCGCCGCCGCTGTGTAGCTCATGGTGTCCGTGCCGTGCAGGATCACAAAGCAGTCGTGGTCGGCATAACCCTCGACGATGACGTCGCGGATGCACATCCAGTCACTGGGGCGCATATTGGTGCTGTCGATGTTCATGGGCTGCACG
Organism: Collinsella sp.; assembly: GCA_019414555.1. GTDB lineage: Bacteria > Actinomycetota > Coriobacteriia > Coriobacteriales > Coriobacteriaceae > Collinsella. The sequence continues at coordinate 2,375 of DXLT01000091.1, read as the reverse complement.
ACGTCGAGCTCGCAGAGGCCCGAGATCTCTGGGACGCTCTGGGCGAGCTCCTCACCGGTCAGGGCGGGGGAGAGGCCGTTGCCGTCCTCGGTCGATGCGATGGTGCCGCCCGTGGCGATGAGAAGGATGCGCTTCATGCTGGTATTCCTATCGTATTTGCCGCCACAGGGGCGGAGTCTTTCGGCAGTATTGTGGCACAGGGCGTTCAATGTTCAAACGTATTACATCATCTGTAACGTTTGGTAACACTTCAATTGGAGCTAAATAGGGGCCCAGGTCGTGCGTTTGCCGTGCGCTGATGGCTGCGAGGGACGAGAAACCCCATATAACGTGTACACTATGAAAGTTATTTTCGTTCATTCACGCGGGTGGGCACCGGCTCCCCGCCAACAAGAGGGGGAAACCATGGATCAAAAGGCTTCCGCAAAGGTCCTCGTACTCGACTTTGGTGCGCAGTACGGTCAGCTCATTGCCCGTCGCGTCCGCGACCTCAACGTGTATTCCGAGATTGTCCCCTGCGACATCTCGGCCGACGAGATTCGCGAGATGAACGCCTCTGCGCTCATCCTTTCCGGCGGCCCGGCCTCCGTGTATGCCGAGGACGCTCCGTCCATCGATCCTGCCATCTTTGACCTGGGCCTTCCCGTCCTGGGCTTTTGCTACGGCCATCAGATCACGGCCGTGACGCTCGGTGGCAAGGTCGGCCACTCCGAGGTGGGCGAATACGGCCGCGCCACCATCACGCGTACGGCCGGCGCCAAGCTCTTTAACTCCACGCCTATGGAGCAGACCGTGTGGATGAGCCATCGCGACGCCGTGTCCGAGGTGCCTGAGGGCTTTACCGTTACCGCCAGCACCGACGTGTGCCCGGTTGCCGCCATGGAGTGCGTCGAGCGCAAGATCTTCACCACGCAGTTCCACCCCGAGGTCAAGCACTCCGAGTACGGTCAGCAGCTGCTGAGCAACTTCCTGTTTGAGATCTGCGGCCTGGAGCCCAACTGGAGCATGGACAACCTGGTCGAGACCATGACGGCCGAGTTCCGCGAGAAGGTCGGCGACGACCGCGTGATTCTGGCCCTGTCCGGTGGCGTCGACTCCTCCGTCGTGGCCGCGCTGGGCGCTCGCGCCGTGGGCAAGCAGATGACCTGCGTGTTCATCAACCATGGCCTGCTGCGTAAGGGCGAGCCCGAGCAGGTGGAGGAGGTCTTCACCAAGCAGTTTGACGTCGACTTTATCCACGTCCACGCCGAGGACCGTTATGCCGAGCTTCTGGCCGGCGTGACCGAGCCCGAGGAGAAGCGCCGCATCATCGGCACGCAGTTCTGGAAAGAGTTCTTCGCCGTGGCGCAGCAGCTCGAGACCGATGGCAGGCCGGTCAAGTACCTGGCTCAGGGCACCATCTACCCCGACATCATCGAGTCTGGCGCTCGCAAGACGGGCGGTAAGACGGCCACCATCAAGAGCCATCACAACCTGATTCCGTTCCCCGAGGGCGTGCACTTCGACCTTATCGAGCCGCTCGATCACTTCTTTAAGGACGAGGTCCGCGCGCTTGGCCTTGCGCTCGGCCTGCCGGGTCACATCGTGTTCCGTCAGCCCTTCCCGGGCCCGGGCCTGGCCATCCGCATCATCGGTGCGGTCGACAAGGAGAAGCTCGAGATCCTCAAAAACGCCGACGCCATCGTGCGCGAGGAGCTCGACGCCTACAACCAGCGTCTGTTTGAGCAGACCGGCGAGCGCAACTCCGAGCACAGCTGCTGGCAGTATTTTGCGGTTCTGCCCGACATTAAGTCCGTCGGCGTCATGGGAGACGAGCGCACCTACCAGCGCCCGATTATCCTTCGCGCTGTCGAGTCCAGCGATGCCATGACCGCCGACTGGGCCAAGCTGCCCTACGACGTGCTGGCCCGCATCTCCGGTCGTATCGTGGCCGAGGTCCCCGGCGCCAACCGCGTGTGCTACGACATCACGTCCAAGCCGCCTGCGACGATCGAGTGGGAATAGGAAATTCTTTAGTTATGGGGGGTATAAATTTGATTCCCTTTAGGATAAACCCCCATGACTATATGAATTGACCTGCTGACTCCAATGAAGATTGGAGGGTTACTGCCAGGGGTGGCGGCCCAGCGAGTGTTATTTTGCGAGCTATGCGCATTGAAAGCGACCTTTCGTGGTATAAATTACTTGCCGGAAGCCGCGGCTTTCAGAGTACGGCTTACGTGTACGTTTAACCTCCGTGGGCGACGGGGTGCCGCAAGGCGTAGAATATCGCCCACCTGTAGGGGCCTGCAGCGATGCGGGCCCCGCTTCGTATGAAGGGGGCGTAACCGATGAAGATCGTATCCATCTCCCAGGATTTCTTCGACCTTGTCGAG
>DXLT01000090.1:0-5281 GCA_019414555.1 Collinsella sp. | reverse complement strand
TTGGTTTGGCTGGTTTGGCTTTAACGGCGGCAGCGAGTTTAAGGCCGACGCCGTGGCGGCGCTCGCCATTCTTAACACCGTGACGGCCAGCGCGGCGGGCATGGTCTCGTGGCTTGCCGTCGAGCGTGTGCACACCGGTCGCCCCACGCTGGTGGGCGCCAGCACCGGTCTAGTTGCGGGCCTCGTGGTGGTCACGCCGGGTGCGGGCTTTGTCGAGCCATGGGCAGCGCTGGTCATGGGCTTGATCGTCTCTCCCGTCTGCTACCTGGCCATCAGCCATCTTAAGACCAAGTTCGGCTACGACGACGCGCTCGACGCGTTTGGCTGCCACGGTATCGGCGGCATCTTGGGCGGCGTGCTCACGGGCCTGTTCTGCGTGCCGGAGCTCTCGTGGACCGGCAAGGGCGGCCTGTTCTACACGGGCGACGTGTCGCTGCTCATCTCGCAGATCTTGGGCATTGTGGTGACGGTCGCTATTGTGCTGGCGCTCGACTTGGTGATCGCCGCGGTGGTCAAGGCGCTGTTCCACGGCAGCCTGCGCGTGGACGAGGCCGACGAGGCACTGGGCATGGATGCGAGTCAACACGGCGAGAGCGCCTATCCTTCTTTCTCCGGACTCGATTAGCAGCGCGGCTTTCCCAAGCACCCGACCTTGCCCCTCAAACCGTCGCTTGCGTACCAAAGTACGCGGCGCTCCTCTTTCGGGGCAATCTCGGGCACTTGGAAAACCCGCGTTATTGAATGGCAATTCATTTCTTTACTAAAGAGAGGAATTTACTATGAAGAAGATTACGGCGATCGTTCGTGCTGAGAAGCTTGAGGTTCTTAAAGACGCGCTGTTTGCTGCTGATGTTCGCGGTATGACTATCAACCAGGTGCAGGGCTGCGGCGCACAGCATGGCTGGAAGGAATACGTGCGCGGCAACGAGTTGCTTGTCAACATGATCCCCAAGGTGCAGTTCACCCTCATCTGTGCCGATGAACATGTCGACGGCATTGTCGAGATTATCTGCAACGCCGCACGCACCGGAGCCGTCGGCGATGGCAAGATCTGGGTCGAGCCGGTCGAGGAGGTTATCCGCATCCGTACCGGCGAACACGGCCCCGCCGCGGTGTAGGATCGAACGCCTGCCATCCGCAACGTTAAAATACTGCAATAAGGCACAAGACTTGCGTTGCGGATGGACGGATTATGGGTCGTAATAAATATCCCGAGGAGACGGTCGCGAAGATTCTCGACGCGGCGCTGGAGTTATTCTGCGCACAGGGTTATGAGGGGACGAGCATTCAAGACATCGTCGACCGCCTCGATGGCATGACCAAGGGTGCTGTCTATCATCACTTTAAGAGCAAAGAGGAGATTTTCAACGCCGCATTTGATCGGGCAATGGCTCCGATTGTTGAGCACCGCCGCGCGACACTTGGTGCTGGCAATATGACGGGAGCCCAAAAGCTCAAACGACTTTATGCGCCCGAGTCCGTCGTTCCGCAAATCGATCTATGGGCTCGCATGCATCCTGCGGCAGATCCGGTAAAAAGCTCGCGTCTACTGGCGATGCAGTACCAGGGCTCGTTTGACGAATCGGCCGATGGCTGTCTTTTGCCAGTGATCGAGGAGGGCATCGCCGACGGCTCCATTGCGTGCGAATGCCCGCGCGAAGCGGCGGAGGCCGTATCGTTGTTGGCGAATCTTTGGCTGCTGCCATTGTTCCGTCCGCTCGAGCCCAAGGAGCGAATGCTCGCTCGCGCACAATGTTTGGCGCAGATGGCGGCCGCGGTGGGGCTCGATTTGGGTAATGAAGTGCTCCAGACAACGGCTCAGATATGGGACGTATGGAACCGTGCTGGGTGGTAATATAGATACTGACGGTATGTAATTGATTTGTAAGGGTAGCCACGGCTGCCCTTTTCAAGTCATTAAATACATACTAATGGTATGTATAGGGGGCAGGCTTATGGCTGGAATGCGGAGGAGTAGCGTCTCGTTGACGCAAAAAACAGTGCAATCTATCAGGCTTTTCGGTCTTCTTGTTGCACAGCTGTGCGCGTATTCGATGTTGTCGGCACTGTGCTTTGCGTGCCCGCTTTACTTGTTCGACTGCAGCGGCTCATCAACGTTATATGGTGCCGTCGCGGCGATAGCGTTCGTGCCGGGCGTGCTTGCGACTCCGGCTGGCGGAATCTTGGCGGATCGCGGAAGTCATTGCGGGGCCCTTGTGGTGCTCGGCATTGTTCTGATGGCTGCATCACTGTTGTTTATCCCCATGAAGCGTTCGCTGCCTCTTGCCGTTGTCGTGGTAGCAATGCTTTGCGTCCAATATGGCATCCAATCGCTGCTGAAACCGATGCTTCAAATTGAGACGGTGCGCATGACGGGCCCAGAAAAGGTTGAGCGTGCCACTGCGTTGGTCTCGCAGATAACCATGGCGAGCAATATCTTGGGGCCTGTAGTCGGGACGGCAGTCTATGGGTGCTTTGGTATCGATGCTCTATGCGAAACCGCGGCGTTGACGTTTGCGATGTCAGCCCTACTGTTCGGGGGCGCACTCAAGCAAAATGCCTCATCTGGAATGACAGGGGACAGTACGACTTGCTCGACATGCCGAAGCGATTTTCGGGAGTCGATTCGGTACCTGTTTCAAAACGCATCATTGCTCGTTGTGTTTTTGCTTGCGGCTATTTTGAACCTTGCGTTAGTTGGGTTAACGATTGGTGCTCCCGTTATTGTTGCAAAGCATCTCGGAATGCAATCATCCTTTGTTGGGATTATTGAGGTGGCTATGGGCTTAGGCGGTCTTGTCGGCAGTGGTTCGGTCGGTATTTGGCCGCATCGTTTTTCCTTCAAGGGCATATGTCGATATGTTGCGATGATTTGTTTTGGAGTCGTACCGATTATTGTCACGCTACTGAGCGGTCCTGATGAATTAGCGTTTGCCGCGCTTGCGGCCGGCTCGGCATGGGCCATGGCGTGGGCAAGCATTGCATCGGTCGAAATTGTTTCATTTGTTCAGCGGTCAGCGCCAAAGGAACTCTGCGGAAAAGTGCTGGCACTCGTTTATATGATGCTTTCCTGTGCAACGCCTATTGGCCAATTGGTTTACGGGCTCGCATATGATCGATGGACACCGGCGACTGTATTCGCAGGCATGTTTGCGGTGCTGACGTTGACGCCGGCGCTGTTTTATCGGCTGAAAAGTCGCTTATGGCGAATGTCTTAAGGCACTGGGGCACCGTGAATTTGTGGAGGCAGTGGCGCGTCGCGCCGTGACGGCATTGTTTGGGCATGCCTCTCCTTCGTCTACAATATCGTGCAGACGAAGGAGAGACATGCCCATGATCAAGATGTTCGCGAGTGATTTAGACGGAACGCTGCTGAACGCCCTGCATGAGGCGGATGGGACCATCCGCCGTGCCATTCGCGAGCTGACCGAGGCTGGCCTGCATGTGGTTCCCGCGACCGGACGCTCGACGCTGCCGGTCGGCGAGCATGGCTTTACGGGCCTGGCGCTTGACGCCTGCTGCTCTAACGGCTCCATCGTGCGCGACAGTCATGGCGAGGTGCTCAAAACCTGGACCATCGATCCGCAGGTTACCGAGGAGCTGCTCAAGGCATTCCCAGACATTTGCTTTGATTGCTCCACGCCCGATGGCATGTTCTCGAGCGGTTCGTTTGAGATGCATCAGGCGGGTTTTAAAAAGGACAGCCCCATCAAGCGCATCGTGATGCGCGGCATGCGCGCGCGTGGCGGGTATCACGAGGAGCAGTATTTCGATCAGTCGATCGGCGACATCCTGCGCCACGATGTGTGTAAGATCAACTGCCGCGTGACCTCGCCCGAGCTGGAGCGCGACCTTAAGGCATATTTGGCCGAGCGATCGGACCGCGTGGTCAACGCGCCGTTCGATCCAGTGATGTTCGAGATCACGGACGTGGCGTGCAACAAGGGCGAGAGCGTGGCGTGGCTGGCGGGCTATTACGGTATTGCCGAGGACGAGGTCGCGGTCTACGGCGACGGCGGCAACGACATTGCCATGCTCAAGCGTTTCCGCCACAGCTACGTGACCAAAAACGCAAGCGATGCCGCCAAGGCCGCCGCGAGCGCGACCATCGGCAGCTGCATGGTCCACGCCGTCCCCAAACACATGCTCGCCACCATGCACAAGCAAAATCCCCGCACCGTCATCGAATAATGTGACAAAGGGACAGCCCTTTTTCACGAGAACCCTGCACCTTTGGCATGCGAACATATATTCGTATATATAACTAAGTTTTGATAGAATCGGTATCGTTGACGGCAGTTCCATGTGCCGGGCAGCGCCCTCCATCTGATGGGAGGTGATGCCCATGACCGATTTGATTGATTTCGTGAGGCTTCTGACTGCTTTGGTCTCGTTCTTCACGGCACTTGTCGGCCTTTCCGAGGCACTCAAGCAGCGTTCGAAGCGCAACAGAAGGGGTCGCCGCCGCTAAGGCGTTGACCCCCTAATGCAAACAACGGCGCTGCCCAGCTTTCCAGAACTTGGGCTGCCGTCGACACTATTCTACCCACGAATGACATTTTGAACAATCGGCAATGCCGCTTCAAAAGCCAGGCACAACTGGCACAACCTAGGCGGTCGCTGAATGTGACAAAGGGACCGTCCCTTTGTCACAACCCAAATATTGCCTTTACGTGTTGATGCACACGGTGTGCAATAATACTCGCACTGTGCAATAGCGCACAGGCTGAGTAACAAGGAGGACGCTTGTCCCAGCTCGAGAAATGCGATCGCCGGTCCCTTCGCTCGCAGCGTGCTCTTCGCCAGGCGCTTGCCAGCGAGCTTGCCGAAAGCGGCGACCTTTCGCGCATTAACGTCGCGTCGCTCACCGAGCGCGCCGGTCTTACGCGCCGAACGTTCTATTCGCACTACCGCGATATTCCTGACTTTATCAATCAAATCGAGGACGGCTTGCTGGCCGAGATCCGTGAGCGCATTGAGCTCATCACCGCAGCTCAGCTGCCTGATCTCTATCACAACATCGATGAGCTCGAGCCGGCGCCCGGTTCGGTTGAGCTGCTGCGTTATCTTGCGGCCAACCGCGACTTAATTGGTGCGCTGCTGGGCCCGGGCGGCGACCCCGCCTTTATTAAAAAGATCATCGATACCGCACGCGAGGCCGTGGTGCCGCGTGCACAGACGGGCATTTTGGGCTTGGCGCTGGGCACGTTCTTCGACTACTACGTTACCTACGTCGTGAGTGCCGAGGTCGGCCTGATTCAGCGCTGGTTTGAGCGTGGGC
>DXLT01000009.1:0-13764 GCA_019414555.1 Collinsella sp. | reverse complement strand
GACGCCCTGGGGCCAACCGAAGATAAAGTCGAGCGAGATGTGTGGCAGGCCGTTGATGACCACGTAGGCGATGATAGCGACCAGCACCAGCGTGGTGATGTAGGCAGCGGCACGAAACACGCCAAGCATGATCTTGTTGGACAGGTCCTTGTTGATGCGGCCCTTCTTGCCGTGGGAAAGGGCACGCTTGATGCGCTCGCGCGACGAGGTCGTATCGACCGTCGTGTCAACGGAATCGGACATAGCCTACCCCCTCTTCTTCTTGGAAATCAGACGGACGATACCCACCAGCGTGGCGGAGATGATAAACAGGACCACACCCATGCCGAACAGCGCCGAGCGGTGCAGACCCGAGGAATAGCTCATGTCGAGCGCAATCTGGCTCGTGAGCGTCGAGATGGGGCTCGCAATGCTGTCGGGAATAACCGGGGCGTTACCTACGACCATGAGCACGGCCATGGTCTCGCCGATGGCACGGCCCATACCCAGCACGATGGCATCAACGATACCCAGCTTCGCGGCAGGTAGCACGACCTTATAGATGGTCTGCCACTTTGTGGCGCCCATGGCATACGATGCCTCGCGAATGCCCATGGGAATGGAATTGAGAGCATCGATGGTGAGCGTGGTGATGGTAGGGACGATCATGATGGCGAGCACAAACCACGCCGTCAGCGCACCAAAACCAAGGCCGCCGGTCAGTTGTGCGATAAACGGGCGGATGATGATCATGCCAAAGAAGCCGTAGATGATGGAGGGTATGCCCGCCAGCAGGTCAACGGCGGGGCTGATGAGCTTGCGCACGCGCTTGCCGGCGATCTCGACCAGGTACACGGCCGTGCCCACACCTAGCGGCACGCCCATGGCGAGCGCACCGACGGTCACCAGACCTGAGCCGGCAAGCAGCGACATGATGCCGTAGTGGCCCTCAGAGGGCGCCCACGTAAAGCTAAAGAAGTCCGCCAGACCGATGTCGGTAAAGACGGGCAGCGCCGAGTACGTGGTAAAGACAAAAATCAGGATGACGGTAACGACCGCCAAAAACGCGCAGGCAAAGAAGATCCACTGCAGCGCCTTCTCCTTGATATAGGTACTGCGCGATACGAGCGCCAGCTCGCGCTTCTTGGGTGCCTGAGCATTCTGCTCAGTCTGGGAGTTTTCCTGTGCTTCCATGCTACTCACTCCCCTTCTCGTCGTTGGTGACGGGAATAAAGCCCGCCTCGCGAATCTGCTTGTCCATCTTTTCGGACGTCACGTAGTCGATGTAATCCTGCGCCTGCTGCGAAGGAGCACCCTTCACAAAGAAGTAAAGGTCGCGCGAGATGGGATAGCCGCCGCTCGCGACCGTCTTCTCGGACGCCTCAACATGATTGACCGAGACGGCCCTGACCGAGGTCTTGGCGTTGAGGCTATCGACGAAGCCCAGCGAAATGTAGCCAATGGCACCGCGCGAACGAGATACCACGTCGCGCACCTGGCCCGTGCCCGAAAGAACGGCCGAGCGGCGATCGAACGGCGTGCCGTCCATCACGATGGTACGGAAGGCCTCACGCGTGCCGGACGCCTCATCTCGGTTGATAACCTGAATCCTCAGGTCCTCGCCACCGACTTCTTTCCAGTTGGTGATCTTGCCGGCGTAAATATCGCGGAGCTGCTCGGTCGAGAGGTTATCGACCGGGTTATCGTCGTTCACGATGACCGCGATACCGTCGTGGGCAATGACGATGGGAGTCAGGCCCAGATCCTGTTCGTCGGCATTGAGTCCACGGGAGGAGCTGGCGATATCGGCCGTGCCGGCGCTGACGGCCTCGATGCCAGCAGAAGAACCCAAACCGGAAACGAGCACGTCGATGCCGGTCTCCTCCTTAAAGCCCTCGGCCGCAATCTCGGCGATAGGAAGGCAGGTCGTGGAGCCAGCGACGGTAATGGAAGAGGTAGAAGATCCCGAAGAACAGGCGCACAGCGTAAGCGTAAGCACAGCGGCGCTCAGGACCGATACGATCTTTCTCATAGCATCACGCCGATCGCAGCATGGCGCCCACAGGTGCCGCCCTCGTTACGGTAGGAATAAAAGCGGTCGTTCTGACGCACGGTCGAAAGCTGGGTATCCACGATATTATCCGCGTCGACACCGACATCTACCAGCGCCTCGCGAATGGCAGCGGAAAGATCGAGCATGCGAGAGGTACTCGCATCGATGCAAGAGAACTCGGCGGCAAAGCGATCCATGAGTTCCTGGGATACCTCATATTCGTCACCCAAGATATGGGGGCCGATATAGGCGGAAACGCCGCTCGCATCGCAACCGGCAGCATCGCAAAGCGCCTGGCACGCCTTGGCGGAAATGCGTGCAATCGTGCCCTTCCAACCGGAGTGCACCACGGCAAATCCGCCAGGGGCCACCAGCACCACGGGAACGCAGTCGGCAAAGCAGAGCAGCACGGGTACGTTATGCGCCGTACAGACGATGGCATCGCAGCCCTCGGCAATCTGCTCGCGGACGTCCTCAAGGTCATCGGCGCCGTTCGAGGTCACCGCAACGATATGGTCACCATGGACCTGATTGGGAACGAGCAGGTTGTGCTCGCACTCGGCGGCACCCATAGCCTCGAGCGCGCGACGACGATTTTCTTGAACAGCAAAGGGATCATCGCCAACATGCGAGCCCAAGTTGAGTGAGGAGTACGCATCTTCGGAAACACCACCGGCGCGCTCGGTGAAGGCAAAGCGAACATCGGATGTCGCGCCTTCCACCAACGTAACTCCATCATGGTCGACACGCGAAACTTTGTCCGCACGTGCTGCCATACTAAAGCCTCCTAATAACACAAGTACCGCGGCATCGCCGCTACAGCCAGCGTTTATACGGCTGTCATACTTCTCTAAAAGGATACCTGCTGCGCTGGAGGCAATCGTAAAGGGAACGTAAAGAGATTGGAGGTTCTAGTTTACAAAGTCGAAATAAAAAGGGCGCGTCCATACGGACACGCCCCTGTGCACAACAATGCAAAGAACGACTTAGAAGCTGCCGCGCTTCAGGAAGTCGGGAAGCTCGAACTGATCGTTGCCGAAGTTAGGAAGCTCGGTGCCACCGACGTTGCGGGTCGGAGCGGCCTGAGCCGGGCTGGTGGCCGGAGCGGTGCGCTGCGGCTCAGCGGAGGCAGCGGCCTTGCTCTGAGACTGCTGAGCAGCAAAGAGCTCGTCCTGACGGTTGACGTTGGAGTCGGAGAAGCCCGTAGCGATGACGGTGATACGCACCTGATCGCCCAGGGACTCGTCGACAACGGTACCGAAGATGATGTTGGCCTCGGGGTCGACGGCGTTGGCGACAACGTCGGCGGCGTCGCTGATCTCCTGGATGCCCAGGTCCTTGGAACCGGCGATGGAGAGCAGCACGCGTGTGGCACCATCGATGGAGCTCTCGAGCAGCGGGCTGGAGATGGCCTGCTGGGCTGCGTCGACGGCACGGGTATCCCCAGAAGAGGTACCGATACCCATCATGGCGGTACCGGCCTGCTTCATGATGGTCTTAACATCGGCGAAGTCCAGGTTGATGATACCGGGGACGGTGATGAGGTCGGTGATGCCCTGGGTGCCCTGGGAAAGGACGCCATCAGCAATCGCGAAGGCCTCGAGCATGGTGGTCTTCTTCTCGGCGATGTCGAGCAGCTTATCGTTAGGGATGACAATCATGGTGTCGACGCAATCGGAGAGGGTCTTAATGCCCTCCTCGGCGCTCTTCTTGCGCTTGCGGCCCTCGAAGGTGAAGGGCTTGGTCACGACGGCGACGGTCAGTGCACCGACCTCGTTCATCGCGATATCGGCAACGATGGGAGCAGCGCCGGTACCGGTGCCACCGCCCTCGCCGCAGGTGATGAACACCATGTCGGCACCAGCAAGCGCCTCGGCAATGTCGTCGCGGGACTCATCGGCAGCCTTGCGGCCAACCTCGGGGTTGGCGCCGGCGCCCAGGCCGCGGGTAAGGTCGGTGCCGATGTGCACCTTGATATCGGCATCAGAGATCGCGAGTGCCTGAGCATCGGTGTTGATGGCAACAAACTCGACGCCGCGGATGCCCTCTTCGATCATTCGATTGACCGCGTTGGTACCGCCGCCGCCGACGCCGACCACCTTAATGACGGCAAGGTAGTTGTTGATCTCTGTCTCGTGCATGTCGGTCCTCCGAACAAAGGTTATAGCCATAGCATGGGTCGACCCCTGCGCACATTAACCTTCAGGTTGAAAGTAAATGCAAAGGTAAACCGTATTATGTTTGCACATTATGAACGTATCAGTCAAATAATTGACCGTGAAAACCAAACAAACCAGATAAACGGCGTGGTATGGCCCCTCAACAAAGTAACAACCAGCGCTACGAGGTCGGAGCATTCCTAAATGTGTAGTTGCCCGGAGAGCGCACATTGATATACGTTACGCCCTCTACCTGCGAAAGCAACTTGGTGACTACGCGTTCTTTCTTGGCGATATCGTTCGAATCGCCCAGCGACACCTCAATGCCGTTATTGAGGTTTGCCGAGATGGCTTCGACCGAAGGCGTGGAAATATCCTTGACTTGTCCCAAGAACTCGCTCGAAAAACCACGCACATAATCCAGGCCGGCCTTAACGGCTTTGGAGTTCACCGCCTGGCCGGAAACCGGAGCGACATCCGCCGAGACATCAGTCAACAGCACCGCGCCATAATGCTTAGCGAGCGCCAGCGCGGCATCGATTCCGGTCAAGGTATTTGAGCCCTGCCCTGTCGTGATGACGTTGCCCTGGTCGTCCACTTCGACCGACGTCGACAGTGGGGCGATCCAGGTGTCATCATCCCCGATGGCCCAGGCAAGGTCATCGGAGCTGATATAGGCAATTGCGATGACCTTGCGCTCCATAGGCGTAATGATGAGCGTATGCGGGAACTGACGCTGGACATCCACGCCCGAGACCCACGGGTTCTGCTTGAGATCCTCGGTAATCTGGTCGGGATCGACGTTAAAAAGCGACGTTCCCTCGGGCAAATCGATCAGCTGGATAGCATCGTGCTTCGTCACATGCTCGCTGCCTTGAATCTGAATATCAGTGGCGGTAAACAATCCAGAGTTAATCACCACGATGGCAACGACGACGAGCACGGCCAAGACGGCCAGAACGCCGCCCACGATTTTGCCTTTGCCTGTAACGACAGAAGCGGCGTCTGATGTTTTATTTACCATCGCCCCAAGTGAAGACAACGGGTTGACGCTTTTTTTACCCGAAGGCTTCTTGACGGTAACCGGGACCGATGTCAGCGAGCGCGGTTTCGATGCGCCCAGCGTGCGACCTGGACGCGGCGCTTTAGTTCCCGTCGAGGGCTTAGGAGTTGCCATGGGACGGGCAGGTTTGGCGCCCATAACAGGCTTTGACGTCACCGAGGGACGCGAGGACTTTTTTGCGGCCGGACGATTACCGAGCTGCGAGCCGACGACCGGACGACTGGTCTGTCGAGCATGCCCGACAGACTTAGAATGCGCGACGGTATTGCGTTGAGGTTTGGCAGGCGCGCCGGAACGCCCTCCGGCGCGGCGGAAGGTGGGTTTCGATGCTCTAGAAGCCGAGGAATTTAACTTCCGGTCTGAGCTCGATGCCATACGCCTCCCTCACCTTTCCGTGCACATGTCTGATAACCGCGGCAACGTCATCGGCCGAGGCAGTTCCGTTATTAACGATAAAATTAGCGTGAACGGGCGAAACTTCCGCGCCGCCAATTGAAAAACCCTTTAATCCACAATCCTCGATAAGCTTGCCCACACTCGCATCGGGCGGATTGCGAAAGACCGACCCGCAGGATGCGCGACCCATGGGCTGCGTACGCTTGCGCCTCGTCAGGTACCGCTCCATGCGCTCGCGAATGTCGGCCTTGGGCGCCGGTTTAAGCTTGAGCACGCACTCGAGGATGATCTCATTGCGGGGAAGGCTACATTCGCGGTAGCCCCAAGTGATCTCGGACCCCGCATAATGCTTGATACCGGATGCCGGGTCAAACGTTACGACATCCTCAACTAGCGAGCCAATCCACTCGGTCCGTGTGCCGGCATTCATAGATATCGCACCGCCGACCGAACCAGGGATGCCAACGGCAAACTCAAGGCCCGAGAGGCTACGCGACAGGGCATCGTTGACCAGGCGCGCAAACATCACGCCCGCACCGACCGTCAGCGTACAACCGTCATCGGCAACAACCGTGCGCTGAAACTCACGTCCGAGCGAAATGACGGCACCGCGATAACCGCCATCGGCAACCAGCAGATTGGAGCCCTTGCCGATGATGACCCACGGCACCTGCTCGCGATCGAGCACCGCCACGGCGCGGCGGAGGGCATGATAGCTATGACACGTTACAAAGAGGTCGGCCTTGCCGCCGATACGATAGCTCGTATGACGCGCAAGGCGCTCGTCCTCGATCACATCCGTGTCGATCATGCCCGAAAGCGCCATGACGGCGTTAAACAGACCCATTAGACTTAAGCGTCTTTCTTGGCAGTCAGATACTCGATAAACTCGGGGCCGACGGTCGTAACGTCACCGGCACCCATAGTGAGCAGCAGGTCGCCCTCGCCCACCATCTGCTCGAGCTCCTGATTGAGCTCAAGACGGCTGGAGCAGTACACGACCTCCTTGCCAGGATGCTTGGCGCGCACGGTATCGGCGAGCATCTTAGAGGTGACACCCGGAATGGGCATCTCGCCAGCCGAGAACACATCAATCAGCAGCAGTTTATCGGCATTGGCAAATGCATCGGCAAAGTCGTCGCACAGGGCCTGCAGGCGCGAATAGCGGTGCGGCTGGAACACGACGTCGACGTGCTTGTAGCCCAGCGACGAAGCGGCAGCAAGCGTCGCCTTGATCTCGGTGGGGTGATGGCCGTAATCATCGACCACGGTGATGCCATCGATATCGCCCACGTGGGTAAAGCGACGGCGGACGCCCTCAAAGCTCGAGAGCGCCTTGGCGGCGGCGTCGATGTCAAGGCCCAGGACATGGGCGACGGTGAGCACCGCCGTGGCGTTGAGCATGTTGTGGCGACCGGGATTGCTCTTGATCTCCACAGCGTGCTCAGTGCCGTCCTCAAAGCGAACGATAAAGTCGCTCTGGATGCCCTTGACATCCGGGTGCATGCAGACGATGTCGTTGCTCTCGGCAAAGCCGTAGGAAAGCACGTGACGACCCGTCGACTTGGCGAGCTCGACCAGATGCGGGTCCTCACCGCAGACGATGACGGTGCCGTCCTCGCCCACCAGGCTCATGAATTTGGCGAAAGTTGCCTCGATCTCCTCGATACCCGAGTAGTGATCGAGGTGGTCGGCCTCGACGTTGGTCACGATGACCACGTTGGGGTTCAGGAACAGGAAGGAGCTGTCGGACTCGTCGGCCTCGGCGACAAAGTAGTCGCCCGAGCCGTTCTTGCCGTTCGTGTCATAGCCCTCGACGATGCCACCGATCAAGAAGCTCGGATCCAGACCCATGCGGTCGAGCATGGTGGCGCACATCGAAGACGTGGTGGTCTTGCCATGCGTGCCGGCAACAGCGACGGTGGTGTAGCCGTGGCCCAAAGCAGAGAGCATCTTGGCACGGGGCCACACGGGAATACCAAGCTCGCGAGCGCGCACGAGTTCAGGGTTGGACTCCGGAATAGCGGTGGAGACAACAACCACGTCGGGCTTGACCTCGTCGATCGTGGCGGCCTCATGGCCCACATGCACCTTCACACCAGCGCGGGTAAGCTGGCGGATATAACGTGACGTCTTAAGGTCGGAGCCGGTAACGGCATAACCGCGCTCGTGAAGAACGAGGGCGATGCCGCTCATGCCGGCGCCGCCGATACCGATAAAGTGGGCGCTCTTAAACTCGGGCGCGGAGGTTGCAGTCTGGGAATCAGCCATGTGCTCGTGTACTCCTTGCGTAAACACTGCCTGTAACCCGTTAACTGTACCGCACCTACCGCATCAGCGCGAGGGCGACCGACGATATCCCGTCTAACTAACGCAAACCCTCTACCGCATCGGCCAGAAGAGCGGCGGCCCTATCCTGAGCCAGACCACGCGCCGCCTGACGCATGGCGTCGCGCGCCGCCGCGTCATCGACCAGGTGCAGCAGTTCATCGGCAAAGGCAGAACCGTCGATATCGGCATCGGCGCAGAGCACACCGGCCCCGGCGTCGACCAGATAACGGGCATTGGTGGTTTGGTGGTCGGCCGTCGCATGCGGATACGGCACGAGCACCGAGGGCACGGCGAGCGCAGCAATCTCGGCCACGCTCGATGCACCCGAACGCGAGAGCACCAAATCGGCAGCAGCCAGCATATCGCCCATGTTGTCGATGTAAGGCTGGACGCGGTAACGCTTCGCCTCCTCGGGCGTCAGCGCCAAAGCGCGCTCGGTCTCCTCAAAGCCGTCGGCACCCGTCGAATGCAACACATAGAGGTTCTTGCGCGAAAGCAGCTCGTTTTTGAGCGAAGCCACGCGCTCGTTGAGGTGCTGGGCGCCAAGTGAACCGCCAAAGACGAGCAACAGCGTAGCGTCCTCGGGAACGCCAAGTGCCTTGCGGCCGCGAGCGCGATCGCCCTCGATTACCGAGCGACGTACGGGGTTGCCGGTCATGAGCACGTGGCCAGGGTCACCTTCGCGCTCAAAGACCGAACGCGCTGCCGGCACCGAGATGCACACGCGGGCGGCGTGGGAGTTCATCATCTTGTTGGCCAGGCCCGGAACAGAGTTCTGCTCATGCAGCAGATACGGAACGCCCGCGCCCTTGCACCACCCCAGCAGCGGAACCTCGACATAGGCACCAAAACCAATGGCGGCATCGGGCTTGCCGACCTTTGAGAAATGACTGGCGAGCGCACGTTTGGCCTTGTTGACACGCCACAGCGAGGTCAGCGCCGTCCAAGGACGGGAGCGGTCGAAGCCCGTGACCGTAATGGGCACAAAATCAAACCCAGCCTCGGGGACCAGACGACCCTCGAGCTTGCGCGACTGACCCACGAACACAACGTGGTGGCCACGGTCACGCAGTTCTTCGGCCAAGGCGAGCGCGGGGTTGATGTGTCCTGCCGTGCCGCCGGCTGCAATAGCAACGGTCATTTTATCGGTCATGGTAGTCCCTTCGTACACGCGGTCCCTGGTCGTCGGTACGCAGACGCGCCGACGGGTCCGAGTTCAAATCGATTCGATTATATCCGCCGCCCGCGTTGCGAGGGCTGGGGCGCTGCGGACGACCTTGCGGAGCCATTCGCGGGCGTGGACGAGCTGCCGGCTCGGATGCAGAACCATCCAGAACGGTAAAGCCGCTACGCGAAGGTCGTTCACCGCGCACATGGGCTACGCCGGCGGTACTCTCATCCATAACGGCAAAGCTCTCGCGGCGACGGTCGTACTCATCGCGACGGGCGCTCTCGTACGAAACGCGCAGGATCAGACCGGCGAGCATAAGCGACACAATAATCGACGAACCGCCGTAGCTAATAAACGGCAACGGTTTGCCCGTCATGGGAAACACGTTGAGGATGCCCAACGCGTTAATCAAAAACTGCACCGCGAGAATGACCGCGGAGCCAGACGCCATAAGCGCGCCCCGACGATCGGTCGCCTGCTCGGCAATGCGAAACGCCGAATAGATCAGCATCGCAAACACCAAGAAGAACAGCACGGTTCCGACAAAACCGACTTCCTCGCCAATGATGGCCAGGATGTAGTCATTGTGCGCCTCGGGCAGATACGAGTACTTCATGGTTGAGTTGCCGATGCCACGGCCGAACAGACCGCCCGAGGCAAAGGCCATGATGGCAAGCGTGGCCTGATAGCCGTCACCATACTCGTCGGCCCAAGGGTTCAAGGCAACCTGAATACGCACCATACGGTACGGCTCTGCAACAAGCGCAATCACGATCACGAGAATGCCGAAGATTAGCACGCCGATGATAAATCTGGGGTCGAGACCCGCAAACAACGCCATGCACATGAGGGTCAACAGGATGATCAGGACAGTACCGAAATCGGGCTGGATAAAGATCAGAAAGAGCGAAATGCCCAAGTAGATGCCCATCTTGCGAAGGAATTCGTTGATGTTGCCACCGGGCGAAAAGAAACGATCAAGCATGATGGCCGAATACGCAATGGCAAATGGCTTTAAAAACTCGGAAGGCTGGAACTGAATACCGGCGATGTTGAGCCAGCGCGTGGCGCCACGGCTGCCGCTGCCCACCAAGAACACCAGAAGCAGTAGCCCCATCATGCCGATGAGGAAGATCCTGAGCACGTCTTCCCCAAACCAACTGTCCGGCAAGATGCGCACGATGGCAACCATAGCCAGCACGCCAACTCCGGCAAACGCGGCTTGTCGAAACAGAAAAAACGTCGCCGAGCCATTCTCGTGCAGCGCCTCGACCGAAGACGCCGAGTACACCATCAGCAGGCCAAAGCACACCAAGGTAAACAGGCAGGCCATGAATATCAAACGGGGGCGCATGATACGGGCGGGAACGCCGGCAATATAGCGTTCGCTAAACGTCTGCCCGCCGCGACCGGAACGCGGTGTGCTGCGCCGCGAGGAAGCACGGTCCGAATC
This sequence comes from Collinsella sp., assembly GCA_019414555.1. GTDB lineage: Bacteria > Actinomycetota > Coriobacteriia > Coriobacteriales > Coriobacteriaceae > Collinsella. Next base: position 3,159 of record DXLT01000009.1, on the reverse strand, counting down.
GGGCCTCCTCATACCTTGTCGGGGGCTCTCCTCTCTCACCGGCAACCCCTATTCCATTTGCGATTTCGCCGCAGCGGCAAGCTGGGCCACATAGTCCTTAAACACGCGGCCGCGCTCCTCATAGCCCGAGAACTCATCGAACGAAGAGCAGGCAGGAGAAAGTAAGATCACATCGCCACGGCTCGACAGCGAACGGGCGACGTCCACGGCATCGCGCAGGTCATCCGCCTGGGCGATATCCACATCGCCATCGACATCGGCCTCGTCCATAGCGGCGGTGAAACGCTCGCGCGCATCGCCAAAGCAGACGACCGAGCGTACGTTATCCATAACAACGCGCGCGAAGTCCGTGAGCGGCGTGCCCTTATCGTGGCCGCCGAGCAGCAAGATCACGTCGTCATCGGGAAATGCCGTCAGTGCCTTCTCGACCGCATCGGTGTTGGTCGCCTTGGAATCGTTGACGTAGCGCACGCCGTCAATCTCGCCACACGGCTCCACGCGGTGCTCGAGCGGCTGGAACGAGGCCAGACCGCGGCAGACGCCATCGACATCGGCACCGACTGCCAGGGCAGCCGTGGCAGCGCACAGGGCATTGATAACATTGTGATGGCCCGAAATCTTGAGCTCGGATGTAGCGATGAGCGGGGTCTCGACGCCCTTCAGGCGCACGATCATCTTGCCATCGCGTACAAAGGCGGCATCCTCACCCTCAGGCTCGTCAAAGGCAACCTTGCAGATGCGACGACCCGGCGTGTAGATGTACTCATCGAACTCGTGAATGCCGGCGTCTTCGACGTCGACAACCGCCAGATCGTCATCGACCATATTGTCAAACAGTTTGATCTTGGCAAGCGCATAGTTCTTATGGCTCTTATGCCAGCCCAAGTGGTCGGGAGTGATGTTGAGCAGCACCGCCACGCGAGGATGAAGCTCGGCGGTCGTAGCAATCTGGTAGCTCGAGAGCTCGGCCACAAACCACTCGTTGTGGGCTCGGCCGTCAATCTCGTTGACCGGCGGCTCGCCGATGTTGCCGACAGCTACGCTGACCTCGCCGGCAGCCTTGAGCAGATAATCAGTCAACGACGTGGTGGTCGTCTTGCCGTTGGTACCCGTGATGGCAATCCAGTTATCGGGCGACAGGCGATAGGCAAACTCGGGCTCACCCATAATCTGGGCGGCATGCTCGCGCCCGGCCTTAAAGAAGCCCGAGAACTCCGAGATGCCCGGGCACGTCACGCATACGTCATAGGCGCCCTCGACCTGTTCGGTCCCATAGACAAACGACGCACCAGCAGCCTCAAGCGCACGCGTGGCGTCATTGGGCTCAGAGGTGCCGCCGCCATACACGGTAACGGCGCTTACGCGCTCGGGATGTGCCAGCGCCCAGCGGGCGACATCGAGACCGGATTTGCCCTGACCCAAAACGAGCAGGCTAAAGACATCAGCAAGAGGCATGAAAGACCACTATCCCAACTGGAAGAACAAAGCAAGGCCAACGGCACCAAAGGCCGCAGCGATAATCCAAAAACGGATGACGACCTTGGTCTCGGCCCAGCCCTTCTTTTCGAAATGATGATGGATGGGCGCCATAAGGAAGACGCGCTTGTGCGTAAAGTGGAAGTAGACAACCTGAATCATTACCGACAGGGTCTCAACGATAAACAGGCCGCCGATGATGAGGGAGACGACCTCGGTGTTGGTCATGATGGACGTGCAGGCAAACGCGGCGCCCAGGGCAAGCGAGCCGGTATCGCCCATAAAGATGCTCGCCGGATAGCAGTTGAACCACAGAAAGCCCAAGCAGGCACCGGCACACGCGGTGCAGAAGATGGACAGGTTCACGTCTCCGTGCAAAAACGCCATGGCAGCCATGGCGAGCATGGCAATCATGGAGGTGCCACCAGCAAGACCGTCAAGGCCATCGGTCAGGTTCACGGCATTAGAAAGACCGGCGATCATCAGCCAGCAAAAGACAATGTAGAGCCACGGGAACGAAAGGCCGCAGATGGTGGTCGAAAGAACACCGAGGTCAATCGTCAGGCCGCCGGGAAAACGAATCTCGGGGGCGACGCCGCACCAGTTGACGGCAAGTACCGTAAAGGTGACACAGATAATGGTTAGGCCGATCATCTTGGCATGAGGCGTCAGACCGAGCGAGCGCCCATGCGTAACGGAGGTCAGGTCGTCGATCAGGCCCAGCACGCCGGTCGCCAGCGTGGCGAGCAGCACGAGCACGAGCTCGGTGGTGAGCTTGCCCATCAGCAGGCAGGTCAGCGAGATCGCGACGAGGATGACAACACCACCCATGGTGGGCGTTCCCTGCTTAACCAAATGACGCTTGGGGCCGTCGGCACGAACCTGCTGGCCGATACCCTCGACCTTGAGCAGCTTGATCCACCACGGCATGAGCAGCAGCGCAATGGCAGCGGCGATGCCAAGCCCCAAAAAAGCCTGATACGTTGGATACGAGGGATTGCCGAACATGGGCTAGCACACACCTTCCACAAAGCGGTCGAGCTCAACAAAGCGGGAACCCTTGACCAGTACAACATCATGTTTTTCAAGCGCGCCGCCCATGCGGTCGAGCACCTGCTGATAATCGGAGAACACCTGGATGCGGTCCTCGTCCATGCCCATCATGCGCGCGGCATCGGCCATAAGCTGGGCCAGCTCACCACCCACGCACGCCAGCATGTCGAGCTTCTTGGCGGCGGCATAGGCGCCCACGAGTTCATGCATGCGAGGGGCCTCATCGCCCATCTCGCCCATCTCGCCCAAGATCGCCATGCGAGACCCCGTGCACGAAAGCGAGCACAGTAGATCGAGGCCAGCAGCCATGGATTCGGCGCTGGCGTTATAGGAATCGTCGATGACGCGGGCACCGCTCTTGGCGCGCTTGATCTCCTGGCGATGACCGGTAATCGTGAGGCCCCTAAAGGCAGCATCGATCTGCTCGGGCGTCACGCCCAGGCGATAGGCAACCGCGGCGGCCTTAACGGCATTTGGGACGGACTGCACGCCGGGGATGGCAAGCATGGTATCGATTGTCTCGCCCTGACCAAAATCGAGCGTAAAGACCGGACGGCCCTCGTCATCAACTCGAACGTCGCGGGCACGGACCTCATCATCGTCCGAGACGCCGGCCAGCATCACGTCGAT
>DXLT01000089.1:4948-5338 GCA_019414555.1 Collinsella sp. | reverse complement strand
GCCCAGCAGCGCTTCATCAACTCGCTATAGAGCACGGGCCCGGACGCTCACCGGCAGCCCGCACGACATAGCCATCTACGACAACGGCACCCGCCGGCAACATCGCCGACGGGCGCCGTTTTCTGATGCAAGGGTAGCTAATTTGCACCAAAACAAGGAGTGTTCCAAACTGCTGGCAGAGAAGGAACGTCCCCAGGTGCCGACCTAAACCCCTACATTATTCGATTGAAAAACGTGGTTGCCTCACACATTATTCGATGGAAAAACGTGGTTTACTCCCACATTTTTCGATGGAAAGACCAAAACGGTCTTATACTAACCATGATCGTTAGGAGGCAGTATGCAGCGACAGCTAATGGACGAACTCATCGCTTGGAAATCTAGGGCAAA
>DXLT01000089.1:0-4938 GCA_019414555.1 Collinsella sp. | reverse complement strand
AGCCCCTCCTGCTTAAGGGGGCCCGCCAGACGGGAAAAACCTGGCTTCTCAACGAATTCGCAGGCCAGCAGTATCAAAACGTCATCCGTTTTGACTTTATGCTCGAACCGGGCGCACGTTCGCTGTTCGACGGAAGCCTTGACCCCAAACGCATCATCTCCCAGATAGAGCTCCTGCGCGGCCAGACCATAACGCCGACAGACACGCTCATCATCTTCGACGAAATCCAAGAGGCACCGCGTGGCATCACCTCGCTCAAATACTTCAACGAACTGGCGCCGGAATACCATATCGTGGCAGCCGGCTCCTATATGGGGCTCGCGCTCCGACGCGAAAACGAGTCGTTCCCCGTCGGCAAGATCGACCAGCTCACCATGCGCCCCATGGGGTTTGTCGAGTTCATTCGTGCCGTCGATGGCGATCCGCTCGCAGATGCCATCCTTGCCGCAGACATTGACCTGCTGGCAAACGTTTCCGAAAAGCTCGAGCGCCTGCTCAAGGAATACCTCGTTGTCGGCGGCATGCCAGAAGTTGTCTCCGCTTTCGCCGCCTCCCACGATTTCATCGAAGCCCGCAGGCTTCAGCAGCAAATCATCGAAGCTTATGAATCCGATTTTGGCAAGCATGCGCCAGCCCGCGTCGTCGAGCGCATGAGGCTGGTTTGGAAATCCCTTCCCGGCCAGCTCGCAAAGGAAAACAAGAAGTTCGTCTACGGCGCGCTTCGTCCCGGGGCGCGCGCACGCGATTTTGAGGAAAGCCTCCAGTGGCTCATGGACTATGGAATCGTTCATAAGGTACCACGTGTTTCCGCCCTAAGAGCACCGCTCACAAGCTACGAGGATCTCTCGGGCTTCAAGCTGTTCTGCATCGACACCGGCATCCTCGGAGCACTCTCCGGCCTCACGCCAGCCATTGTTCTGAACGGGCCCGCTGTTTTTACGGAGTTCAAAGGCTCGCTGACCGAGCAATACGTCGCACAGGAGCTTTTGCTCCAAGGCAAAACTCCCGCGTATTGGTCATCCTCCTCCGGCAATGCAGAGACTGACTTTGCCATCGACCATGCGGGGACCGTGCTTCCGCTCGAGGTCAAGGCGGCAGAGAATCTCAAAGCAAAGAGCCTGAGGACTGCCTGCGAGAAGTTCAAACTCGGGCGCTGCGTGAGAACATCGTTAGCGGCATATAGAGACGAGGGCACGCTCGTCAACATTCCGCTCTGGGAGATTGGGCAAATCGACAAGCTGGCATAGGCGCTGTGGAGGGGGTGCCCCGTAAGGAATGTCCCAAACTGCCGGCAAAAAAGGAACGTCCCTATCTGCCGCATTCCCGAAGCAAGGCAACGCCGATGTTTTGGCAACGGCAGCGAGCGGGCCGCATTTGAGACAAGGTGACGTGAAACGAAAGGGCGCTGACCTTCTGGTCGCGCCCTTGAAGTTGAACGTCAGGTTGTCCAAATGCGGCCCGCGCAGCGTCGAGCCGTTACGCGGTTTGGTAAAACCGCGTAACCCTACAGCTCCGTTACTTCAACGCTGTTGTAGATCTCGTCCCAGCGGTCCATGACCAGGTGGCCGGTCTTGGGATCCATGGCGTTGAGCTTGCCGCAGGTATTGGCGGTCTTGAGCACCGTGACGTCGTCGGCGCCGACAGCAATGGCATGCGCAAAGCCGGCGATGGTCGAGTCACCGGAACCCGTCGCATTCACAGCCGCAATCGCGGGCGTCTTGGCGCGGAACGCGCGACCCTCATGGAAACCCACCGAACCGGCAGCGCCCATCGAGACGACAACCCAGGGAATACCGGCAAAGCGGCCATCGGCGGCAAGCGCCTCGCGCAGGGCATCGACATCATCGGTCGTAAAGGACGTACCCAGCAGGCCGTTAATCTCGGTCAGGTTGGGCTTTACGAGCTCAGGCTTAGCGTCGGACTCCAGCGCGGCCTCCAGCGATGCACCCGAGGTGTCGAGCAGCACCTTGGCGCCCGCCTCTTCGGCGATCTTAACGAGCTCGGCATAATAGCCGGCATCGACACCACGCGGCAGCGAGCCCGAAAGCGTCACAACGTCCGCCTTCGCTGCAAGCTCGGCAAACTTGGCCGTAAAGGCCTCGAGCTCGGCCGGGGCGATCTGCGGGCCGCTCTCCAGCAGCTCGGTCTGATTACCCTCGTGCAGGATATTCAGGCAAATGCGCGTCTCACCGGCGATGGGCACAAAGTCATTCTTGACGCCATCGGCATCCATGAGCTCGGCCATATAGGCACCCATGTGGCCGCCGAGCAGACCGGTCGCGAGCACGTCGTCGCCCAGCTGCAGCAGCACGCGGCTCACGTTGAGGCCCTTGCCGCCAGCGGTCTTTTCGGGCGTCACACGGTTAACATCGTCGATGATCAGCTTGTCGAGCTGATAGCGCGTATCAATCGACGGGTGCATGGTAACGGTCAGAATCATATTGAACTCCTGTTTCCGGGGCACGACACGCGCGGCCCCAAACATACGACAGCTCGTTAAAGGATCTCGATCTCAAAGCCGCGGGTAACGGTCTCCCCCGGCTTAGCCACCAGGCAGCCGCGCTTGTGCTCCAGGATATCGTCCTCGTCGGAGCAGGTGGACAGGCCGCCCCACGGTTCCACGGCCACAAAGTCACCCTCGGGCTTGCTCCACACAATCAGGTACGGCATATCGGGGAACGTCAGGCGCACGCCCTTGTCCTCGGTCTTCTTGGTCAGCGTAACCACGCGGCTCTCGAGCACGTCAAAGATGGTCTCCGCGAAGTCGAAGAGTTCGTGGGTCAGCGGCAGGTCATGGCCAACCATCGGGTTCTTGCTGCGATGCTCAACATCAATCAGGCCCGTCGAGGGAACGGCAGTACAGAGCTCGGCGGCCTCGCGCTGCTCAAAACGGAGCTCGTAGTCGTCATAGGACTCGCCCTCGTCAAGCGGGCACTTAAAGCCAGGGTGACCGCCCACAAAGAACGGCATGTCCTCGGTGCCCTCATTGGTCACCTCGTACGACACGGCCACCTTTTCCGCATCGATCGTGTAACGAGCAACGATCTTAAACGGATACGGGTACTGCTCGAGCAACTCGGCATGGTCGGCAGAACTTAGGCTCAGCGCGACCATGTTGTCGCTCTGCTCCTCGAGCTTCCACTCCTGTTTGCGAGCAAAGCCGTGACGGGCAAGCTTAACCTCGCGGCCGCCCATGGTCATTGCGTGACCGTCGCGAAGGCCGCCGCAGATCGGGAAACAAATGGGTGCCTGGCCCGACCAGACCGCCGGGTCACCCTGCCACAGGTACTCACGGCCGTTGGCCGCAATAGAAGTGAACGACCCGCCCGCCGTGCTCAGTGCTACGCGGATAGAACCGTTATCAAGAACAAACTCCATAGGAGCCTTCCCTTTCTTACGACAGCCCGCCAAGTCAATAGGGCTGATAGAAAACCGGCCCGCGCCCCCTCACAGAAACGCGAGCCGTCAACGGACTAGTTAATTACGCCGGATACCCGCTAATCATGGTATTCGCCGCGGTCCCACTTCTCCAGGAACTCGTCAAAGAAGTGCGGGTCAGCCTGAGCCTCGGCGTCGGCCTTATTGCAGGCATCGATCTTGGCGATCAGGGCATCGTGCTCGGGAGTCTTCTCGTAGGGCTCCTCAAGGAAGGCAAGCATGATATCGGCCATCAGGAACTCGCCGGTGATCTTGCCGCCAAAGCCCACGATGTTGGCGTTGAGCTCGCGACGGGCATACAGGGCAGAGGTCATGTCGCGGACCAGGGCGCAGCGGGCGCCGGGAACCTTGTTGACGGCGTTGGTGATGCCGATGCCGGTGCCGCACAGGGCCACGCCAAAGTCGGCCTTGCCGCTGGCAACAGCCTCGCCCACGGCCTTACCGTAGATGGGATAGTGCGTACGGGTGTGGCTGTAGGTGCCGCAGTCGAGCACCTTGTAGCCAGCCTGCTCCAGGCGGTCGGCCAGATAGATCTTCTCGTCCGTAACGATATGGTCGCAACCGATTGCGATGGTCTTCTTCATCAGAACGTCCTTTCGTCTGAATTCACAAGTTGAGGTAGAAGTTCGAGTTCTCGGTGGCTCTCGTTAGGCCATCTTGTTGAGCATGTCGACACGGATCTGGTGACGGCCGCCGGCGTACTGGGCGCGCAGGAACTCGCGGGCGATCTTCTTGGCGACCTCGGTGCCCACAACGCCCGGGCCCATGGTGACCATGCGCGAGCCGTTGTGCTCGCGGGTCATGTAAGCAGAACGTTCGTCGGAAATGTTGGCGACGACCATGCCCTTGATCTTGACGGCGGCCATATAGGAGCCGACGCCGTACTTATCGAATGCGAAGCCCTGGGAATCCTTGTGCTCCAGCAGGTCCTTGGCAACGGCGGTCGCGGAATCGACAAAGTCCGCGGCAGGGGTCTCGGAATAGTCGACGACCTCGTGACCGTCGGCGATGAGCATCTCCTTGATGGACTCCTTCATCGACATACCGTCGGCATCGGAAGCGATTACAACCCTCATGACATCCTCCTTGAGAGATACGCAGGTGCGTAGTTTCTGTTTGGAAGTGTTGAATCGCGTTCAGGTCCGGGCATCTGAATGTGCGGTTCTTCACTGTTCATGTTTATTTGAACACATTCGAACAGTAACTGCAACAACTATTTGTTTATCTTTGTTCTTTTTTGAACAAATACCGTTTACGGATGATTGCTGACCGTTTGGATTCAGGGAATGCCCGGCTTGTCACGTATTCAACAAACAAAAAGGGCGGCCGAGAACGCATCTCGGCCGCCCTTCTTACGGTTGGTTTTCCAAAGATCGCTTTGCCGCCTACTCAGACTGCCCGCCCTTTTTGGCGTGCTTGGACGGAGCGCTCAGAAAACGGCCCGTCAAATAGTTCGCCGGGCCAGAGATATCGATCCCCAGCAGCACGTGTCCTAGCCAT
>DXLT01000088.1:1467-5350 GCA_019414555.1 Collinsella sp. | reverse complement strand
ACCTTGAGGCGATTTTTGCGTCCCTTTACATGGCGTTCACATCGCCCCCAAACTCCCCCACCCAAGGCACGTGCGGCCCACCACCGCGACGACAAGTGGCGAAAAATGGGACGGGCCCCAGATTGCCCATGCGCGCGCAAAAGCACGCCGCAGCAATCTGGGGCCCGTCCCCAAATACCTATAAATATGCAGGCCAGCGATGTGTTAACGATGCGCCAGCGGATGCGCCGCCAGATAGACCTCGGTCAGTTGCGTGCGGTCGACATGCGTGTAGACCTGCGTGGTCGAAATATCGGCATGGCCCAAAATCTCCTGCAGCACACGCAGGTCGGCACCGCCCGCGAGCATGTGGGTGGCAAAGGAGTGGCGCAAGGTATGGGGATGGAGCCCCACCAGCCCCACCTGACGCCCATACCGCTCGCATATCGCATGCACGGCCTGGCGCGACAGGCGACGTCCGTTCTTATTTAAAAAGACCGCCGAGGTCTCGGTTCCGCGGGCATGGGCCGCCAAGCGAGAACGTCCCTCAGTTACATAGAGCATCAGAGCTCGCGCCGCGCTTCCCACCAGCGGGGACAGGCGTTCCTTTGAGCCCTTACCGCGAACGAGTACAAAGCCATCGTCAATATGGATATCGCCCACATCGAGCCCCACCAACTCGCTCACACGCAAACCGCATCCGTAGAGCACTTCCAAGATGGCATGGTCGCGCAAGCCCATCTCGCCCTCGGGGAAGTCTTGATCGAGCAGAGCCGAGACATCCTCCACCGATAGATACTCCGGCAAACGCTCAGCCTTTTTAGGCAGGCGCAACGCCGCCGTTGGATTTTGGGCTACAGCCCCATCGCGCACCAAAAAGGCATGCAGGCCCTTCACGGCTGCAAGCGCACGCTCCACCGAGGCATCGGAATAGCCCCCATCGCGACGGTCGGCGACAAAGCCCTCCACGACCTGACGAGTCACCTCTTCAAAAGACACAATACCCGCCCGCTCCAGATAGGCGCAGTACGTCGTCAGGTCACGACGATAGGCCGCAATCGTGTTGCGCGCCAAACCCCGCTCGACCGCGAGGTAATCGAGATACTCCCCCGCCGCCACGGCGAGCGACGAGGGAGTAGCTTCGGTATGTTCCTTATTCGCCGGCACCCTTAGTCCGTAGCGAGGTTCATGGGCGTCACCTGCAGACGGTCGACACCCTCGTGCTGGCCGATCGAAGCGCGTACGAACTCGCGGAACAGCGGCTGCGGGTTGGTCGGGCGGCTCTTGAACTCGGGATGAGCCTGGGTTGCCACATACCACGGATGCACGTCGCGCGGCAGCTCGACCATCTCGACCAGGCGCTCGTCAGGCGACAGACCCGAGATAACCAAACCGGCGTCCTCGAGCTGGTCGCGGAAGGCGTTGTTGAACTCAAAGCGGTGACGGTGACGCTCGTAGACGAGTTCCTCGCCATATGCCTCGCGAGCAAGGGTATCGGCGGCGAGCTTGCACGGATAGGCGCCCAGGCGCATGGTGCCGCCCTTCTCGGTCACGTCCTCCTGCGAGCTCATCAGATCGATGACACTATACGGGCCATCCGGATCGAACTCAGAGGAGCTGGCGCCGGCAAGGCCGACGACATTGCGCGCAAATTCGCACACGGCCACCTGCATACCCAGGCAAATGCCCAGATACGGAATCTTGTGCTCACGGGCAAACTCGGCCGCGAGGATCTTGCCCTCCAGGGCGCGCTTGCCAAAGCCGCCGGGGACCAGGATGCCCGAGGCGTCGCCCAGAACCTCGGAGACATTCTGCTCGTCGAGGCTCTCGCCGTCGACCAGCTGGACGTCCACATGGCGATCGTAGAAGACGCCCGCATGGTGCAGGGCCTCGATAACCGACAGGTACGCATCGGGCAGCTGCGTGTACTTGCCCACGACGGCGATCTTCACCTTGTCGGCGTGATGGTTGGCGTGATTCTGTTTGCGCAGGAACTCGTTCCACTCGCTCATGTCGCGCTCACGCGGGTCCAGACCCAGGCGCTCGCAAATGCGCAGGTCAAAGTCCTGCTCGGCAAGCAGCTGCGGAACATCGTAAATGCTCGCGCAGTCCTCGTTGGTAAAGACGCAATCGGTGTCGACGTCGCAGAAGCTTGCGATCTTTCCGCGGATAGCGTCATCGATATGGTGGTCGGAGCGCAGCACGATAATATCGGGCTGGATGCCAAAGCTGCGGAGCTCCTTGACGGAATGCTGTGTGGGCTTGGTCTTGACCTCGTGGGCGGCGGCGATATAGGGAACGAGCGACACGTGGATGTAGCAGACGTTCTCGGGGCCGGCCTCCTTGCGGTACTGACGGATGGCCTCGACAAACGGCTGGGACTCGATGTCGCCAATCGTGCCGCCCAGCTCGGTGATGACTACATCGGAGCCGGTCTGCTCCTCGATGCGGCGGAACTTGTCCTTAATGGCATTGGTGACGTGGGGAATCACCTGCACGGTACCGCCCAAAAAGTCGCCGCGACGCTCGCGGGCGATTAGGCTTTTGTAGATGGCACCGGTCGTAAAGTTGGAATCGCGGGTCAGGTTCTCATCAATAAAGCGCTCGTAATGACCCAGGTCCAGGTCGGACTCGTAACCATCCTCGGTAACGAAGACCTCACCATGCTGGAACGGGCTCATGGTACCGGGGTCGACGTTCAGATACGGGTCGGCCTTCTGCATCGTTACTTTGTAGCCACGCGACTTGAGCAGACGGCCCAGCGAGGCCGCGGTGATACCCTTGCCCAGGGACGAAACCACGCCACCGGTTACGAACACATGCTTGGTCATATTGAGTTACCTGCGCTTCCCGTAGAAGTTGTTTATCCACATCTTACGGGTCTTCATTGTAATACTCGCGCCGCGGACCGTTCGCAATTTTTCTCGCGTGCGATTGCATTTCTCAATCTTGAAACAAAACGCCGCCCGGTTTCCCAGGCGGCGTCGCTATGGCAAGGGTTACATGCTGCTATCGATCAGCAACCTCGTCCTCAAGCATTTCTTGAACGAGCATGCCAGTACGGACGCCCTCAAGATACCACTCGCCACGTTCGGTGAGGCAAATGCCATTTGCAAGCTGACCGCCGTCGTCGCTATAACGCGAGACGACATCAATCATGCCTTCGGAATCCAAGCGATCGATTGCGGCGCGGGCACGATACGGCGAAACCCCCACGCGTTCGGCAAGCGTTTTGCGCGAGAAACCATACGGCCCGCCATTGTCTTCGGTTTGCTGGTCGATCTCCATCAACACCAGCACCTCGACACGCTTCATATCGTTGACACTCGCACGACCCTTGCCCGCCATAGCAGCCTCCTCAAACCGAGCACGAGCATCTAACGCGCCGTGCGCGACCGACACACCTCACGATGGCAGGTAATATCCATCATGCGGCATCCCGCCAAGGATGAAACAGTTACGGTTATTGTATACCGCTCTAATTGTTTCTAGGCAGGTAAACGGCTATTTTTCGCCGAAATAGGCGCTTTATTGATCAAAAAGCCGTACCGGGCGCTAACCCGATACGGCCAAAATGCAATGCAATTACCGCGATGCTTCAAACTTAGCGATGGAAGAAACCACGGCGCTCAAACTTGGGCTCGCAGCACACGTTGATACCCAGTTTGCGCAGTACCGTCTCGTCCGTCGGCGAGATGATAACGCTAAAGAAAGCATCGCAACCGCGCAACTGCTCCAGGCCCGAAAGGACGCGAGCGGCCGTCTCACTCGTGGCCGAGGTGATCGACAGCGCCATAAGCGTCTCGTCGGTGTGGAGGCGCGGGTTTTTGCTGCCCAGGAAATGCGTCTTGAGCTTGCTGATGGGCTCGATCGCTTCATCGCTAATGACCTCGAGCTCAAGGTC
>DXLT01000088.1:0-1457 GCA_019414555.1 Collinsella sp. | reverse complement strand
GCTTGAGGGCGTTCATAATGAGCGAACTTGCGGCGCCCAGGCGCGTGGAGGTCTTACCGGTCACCACGGAGCCATCGGGCATGACCATGGCACCCACGGGACCGCCCGTCAGCTGCTCCCTGGTGAGGGCCGCCGAGCGCGCCGGTGAGTAGTTCTTATCGATGCCGGCTTTCTTCATAATAATCTTGAGACGGTCGACTTGCTCATCGCCCACGCCGGTACGGCGCACATTTTCGACCGCGGTAAAGTAGCGGCGGACGATCTCCATCTTGGAAGCGTCGCGGCAGGCATCGTCATCGGTGATGGCAAAGCCAACCATATTGACGCCCATGTCCGTAGGGCTCTGGTAGGGGCTCTTGCCCAGGATCTTTTCCATCAGGGCACGGACTACCGGGAAGGCCTCGACGTCGCGGTTGTAGTTGACCGTGGTCTTGTTGTAGGCCTCAAGGTGGAAGGAGTCGATGATGTTGGCGTCATCGAGGTCTGCCGTGGCGGCCTCGTAGGCAATGTTGACCGGATGCGTAAGGGGCAGATTCCAAACCGGGAAGGTCTCGAATTTGGCATAGCCGGCGGCCGTGCCATGCTTGTGCTCGTGATAGAGCTGAGACAGGCAGGTGGCAAGCTTGCCCGAGCCAGGACCGGGGGCAGTGACCACGACGAGCGGTCGGGTGGTCTCGACAAACTCGTTCTTGCCGTAGCCATCATCGGACACGATCAGATCGACATCGTGCGGGTAGCCCTCGATGGGATAGTGCAGCTTGGCAGGAATGCCGAGCGCGTTCAGGCGGTTGCGGAACACATCGGCAGCAGGCTGGCCGGCGTACTGGGTGATGACCACAGCCGCGACGGCAAAGCCGTTGCCGCGGAACAAGTCAACCAGGCGCAGCACATCCTCGTCATAGGTAATGCCAAGGTCACCGCGAGCCTTGTTTTTCTCGATATGGTTCGCGTTGATCGCGATGATAACCTCGACATCGTCGGCGATGCTCTTGAGCATGCGGAACTTGCTGTCCGGTTCAAAACCCGGCAGCACGCGGCTCGCATGATAGTCATCGAACAGCTTGCCGCCAAACTCCAAATAGAGCTTGCCACCAAACTGTGAGATGCGCTCCTTAATGTGAGCAGCCTGCAGCTCGATATACTTCGCATTGTCGAAACCCTGGCGCATGTATGGCTCCCGTCCCGTTTCCAATTAATGTTCTAGGCGATTATAACGGAGCAGACCCTCCCCAACGCCCAAGCAATCAACTGGCACCAACCAAACACGTCATCGATAAGTTGCGGTGGAATAGTTCCCGTTTAACCCCTCAAGACGGCCAAACAGGAACGATTCCACCGCAACTTCCCCTTTTTGGTTCAAACAAACCTGGCCTTTGTATCAATAATGGAAACGTCGCAGGTGGAGCATAAGTCAGACACTATGACCCAATCCAGGGGCACGGAAACGACAGGAGCCC
>DXLT01000087.1:5235-5507 GCA_019414555.1 Collinsella sp. | reverse complement strand
TGACCCCATGAGCCGCATCATGCGCAAAGAATGTAAGAAGCGCGGAATCAAGAGTCTGCACGTGCTGTTTAGCTGCGAGGAATCGGTTAAGACCCAACCCCGCGACCCGTCCAACATCCACGAGCGTACCGAGTTGGGTACCGCCAGCTTTATGCCGCCCATCATGGGTCAGATGATTGCCGGCGAGGTTATCCGCCGGATCAGCGGGCGCGGCACCGAGCGCGTACGCGCCGACGGCCAACGCCTGGACTAGCAGGATGTCCTGCGATGGA
>DXLT01000087.1:2037-5225 GCA_019414555.1 Collinsella sp. | reverse complement strand
TCGCTGGCGTTGGGCTCCACCCCTGGTGGCTCGCCGACGGCCGCTGCGGTCCTGCCGAAGTCGATCTGCTTTGCGAAGTTGCTGCCCAAGAGCGCTACATCGGCGAGGTGGGACTCGACTTTTCCGCACGCTTTGCCGGAAGTGAGCCGCTACAAATACAGGCATTTGACCGGCTCTGCGATACACTCGTGCAGCATCCTCTTACCGGGCGCGTGATATCAATTCACGCCGTTCGTTCGGCAGGAGCCGTACTGGACGTCCTCGAATCGCATGGACTACTCATCCCAAACCCCGACTCCCCCGCTATCATCTTCCACTGGTTTAGCGGCACTTCGGACGAACTCGTCCGCGCGCGTGATGCGGACTGTTATTTTTCCGTCAACGAACGCATGCTCGCGTCTAAACGAGGACGCGAATACGCACGACAGATTCCACTCGATCGTTTACTGCTCGAGACCGATGCACCAGCGGAGGCAAACACAGAAACAAGCGCGCAGTCGCTCATCAAATCGCTCACAAGGACCTCAGAACGCATCGCCTCGCTCAAAAATTGTGACGCAAAGCGCATCGAGTCGGCAGTTTTAACAAATGCGCACTCTGTTTTTGACCTTCGCTAACCCCTGTGGGCAAAAATGCCAAGGGACATGCGAATCGCACAACGCAGTCCCTATTGGTAGGCAGTACAATTCGGCAGCATTACACCAATTCGTGCATGAGATCACGGTTGCGTGCATACAATTCGTCAAAGATATGACGACGCGATGCATATAACTCGTGGGCAGCCATATCGGGCACGATTGTTTGCGCAACGCCAAGGACTTGGGCGAGCTCATCCCATGATGCATAGGCGCCACCTGCGAGAGCTGCCATGATGGCATCACCGAAGCATGCGCCCACCGTAACCTTGGCAACCGAGACCTCGCGCCCACATACGTCGGCGATAGCCTGCATCCAAACTGGATTCTTGGTTCCACCTCCGACAAGCATAATGCGCCCAATTGGCAGTCCATGCTCTCGCTCGATAATGTCGACATGGGATGCAACGGTATACGCGACGCCTTCCAAGGCGGCGCGAACCATATGGGCTCGCGTATGCCTTCCGGTCAGGCCAAAGAAGACGCCACGCGCCTCGGGATCGTTGAGCGGAGTACGCTCCCCCGCAAAGTACGGCAGACACAGGAGCCCATCGGCACCCGGCGCCACATCGGCGGCATCATGCGCCATAACCGAATAGGCATCGGGACCACCGTGGCCCTCGGCCTCTACGGCGTCGCGATACAGCTCTTGGCGCAGCCACGATGTGAGTGCGCCCGCCGTATTGGTCCCCGCGCAGATCCCGTAAGTTCCGGGAATGATAAACGTCCCCGGCCACAGGCGGGCATCATCGATCATATGATCAGCTAGGTAGATGAAATACGCCGTACTCCCCAACTGAACCATCATATCGCCGGGACGGAATACACCCGTCGAAATGGCCTCGGCACCAGAATCGCCCGTTCCCACTAAGACAGGTGTCCCTGCCGCGAGCCCCGTCGCCTCAGCCGCACGCCGCGTAATCACCCCGGCAATATCGGTAGCCGACATTACCTCCGCCATCTGGTCAGGCCGGCAGAAACGAGCACATTCCCGAGCATCAACCTTCCAGGTGTAGCGGTCGTATAGGGGAAGAAAATCCTCCGCCAAATAACGGTCCACCGTAAAACGCCCCGTCAACTTTGCGCATAGAAACGATGACGCCGTCAGGAACTTCGCGGCACGTTCGTGCACCTCGGGCATATTCTCCTTAAACCACAAGATCTTGGGAGCAATATCTGACGAACAGGGATCGTGCCCGAAAAGCTCGCGTGCGCGATCTGACCCATATTCGGAAAGAAGCTCGTCAATCTGCGGTTTCGAACGTGCATCGACTCCATACAAAATCGCGGGCGCCAGCGCGTTGCACTCGGTATCGACCGGCACACAGTCGCAACCCAATGCGGAAAGGCCCACGCATCCGATCTGTGCCGCGTTAACCCCCGATCGCGCCACCAGCTCGCGCGACAAGCGGCAAAAATCGCCCCACCAAACTGCCTCCGCATCATGCTGGTACCATCCATCACACGGGTTGTCCGTCTCATGTCCACAAGAGGCTTGGCAAACGATGTTGCATCGATCATCGATTAAAACGCCTTTAGAGGCGCTTGTCCCAATATCAATACCCAGATAGAGCGCCATAGGTGCCTACTCCCCTCGCGCCGTACGAGCGGCAGCCATAAAACGAGCTACCCGCTCAACATCAACCGGGGCATCCAGCTTTCCGTCGCGCTTTAAGCAGGTGCCGACAAACGCGCCATCGTAGTGAGCAAATACGTCAGCCACGGTATTTTCGCGACAACCGGTGCCACATACCACGGGTACTTCGCCAACACGCTCGCGGACTTCATCGGCAAGCTCGCCCGAAGCGCCACGACCGGCAGCCGAACCGCCGATGACCATCGCATCCGGTAGGCAATTAAAGAGAAGTGAATCGGCAATGTCCGCAGTCGTGCGGTCGTTGAGATAAACCTCCCCCTCGCTCGTGATGAAGTGAAAAAGCTTGAGGTCGTCCAGGCGCAGCGCCGCCTTGCGACGCATGGTGTGAGCGAAATCTCGGTTAATCAGCCCAAGATCACCGGCCCAGGCACCGCAAAAATTGCAGCGCGTGAACTGCGCGTCGACGGCAGCGCACAGCTCGATTGTGGCATCACCATCGTAAATAGCCTCAGCTCCCCAAGGAGTCGACAGATCATGGGATAGAGTCCCGATTACATAGCCCATCGATGCAAGGGTTGAGGGAGAAACGTGCTGCTCGTAGGGCATCGAGAGCTCATTGGTAATCAAAATGCCATCGACACCGCCCTGCTGCAACGCCTCGAGATCGCGCTTGGCGGCTTCCACGACCTGCGACACGCTTCCGCCCGGGTAATACAGTGGATCGCCCGGCAGAGGACGCAAGTGCAGCATTCCGATGACCGGCTTTTCGGTCTTGAACATCGAGGTTAGAAACGACATAACGTGCTCCTTCATAGGGTTATCGCGGGGACGTTACTCCCCCAGCACTTCGACGTACACTTTTCGCTTCTGCGGACCGTCAAACTCCGCAAGATAGATGTTCTGGGCACCTCCGCACACGATGTGGCCATCTTGGACGGGAAAGAAGCAACTGTTTC
>DXLT01000087.1:0-2027 GCA_019414555.1 Collinsella sp. | reverse complement strand
GTTTCCACAAATCATGCTCTTGATATGCCCACAGGAGTTGTTGCCGGTGGCTCCATAGCTCGGCAGGAAGTGTGCATGCGCATAGGGGGCGTCGAGTGGGGCGATGCGATCAAGCGTCTCCATAAGATCCGTCTCCACGCAGGGCAGCCCCTCGTTTACCACGATTCCACAGGTCGTATGCGACAAAATAATCGCTGCCAAGCCATTGGTCACCGAGCTGCGTTCGATGGCAGCGTGCACGTCTTCGGTAATATCGATGAACTGGTCCGGAGCAGTCGATAGATAGCTCAATGTCTCGAGCGTCACCATGTTTACTCATCCCCTTCAAGAAAACGCAGGGCATTACCCCAGTAGAGCCTTTCTCGCGCATCGTCGCGCATGGGCACGGTATCGAGCGCCCGCTTGAGTTTGAATGCACGGAAGCGCGGCGTATTGCTGGCGAACATCACTTGATGCGATAGCGCGCGCTCATACCACAGCGGCCCCATATCGACCGTGAAAAGACGCTGCATCATCTCCTCGGGCGAATCGATGTAAGTGATAGAGGTGTCCGTGTAGCAGTTGGGATACTTGAGCAGCATCGCCACGGTCTCGCGCACCCAGGGCCAGCCAAAGTGGGTCAAACTAAAGCGCACATTTGGATGCGTTGCGATTGTGTGCTCAAATGCAAGCGGGTTACTGCGCGAGAGCTCTGCGCCAGGCTCCCAAGACATACCGGCATGGAAAACCACCGGCTTGTTATAGCGCTCGCACAGCTCGTAAAGCGGCTCGGCCACAGCATCATCGGGGGCAAAACCCTGCTTTGCCGGATGCAGACAAAGCCCCTTTGCCCCCAACTCGGTAAAGGCGCGCTCCAATTCGTCTGCGGCACCGCTCACCTGCGGATCTACGCTCGCAAATCCCCACAGACGATCGGGGTGCGCGGCAACCAGCATGGCAATCTGGTCATTGGTGCCAAAATGCCCTCCGCATGCCGTGGTTACATCGAGCGGCATGAGCACACTCTTCTGCACGTCGCAGACGTCCATCTCGACTTGAAGCTCATCCCAATCCATGGGGCCCATATGCCCCATACCATATTCTCGTGACCAAAAACCGAATCCATCAGGCTCATCACCCGGCGTACAGATCTCGCCGTAGAGCATAGGATGGACCAACATGTCGATAACCATTTCGTACTCCTTTCCAGGCATTTAACCCTAGTACGGCTCAAACGAACCAATCACTCGGGACGACAGCTCAGCGCCCGCCTTCATACACGCCGGAATATCAAGGCCATCGATCACGCCCTTGGTAAACCCGGCAATATACGAGTCGCCGGCACCCACGGTATTAACGACCTTCTCCGCCGGTACGATCCCGCACTCATAGAAGCGCTCACCGTCATAGGCAATGCTTCCCTTCTCGCCAAGCGTGGCAACCGCAACGCGCGGTCCCAATTCCTGCACGTGGCGTACCCAGTCTCGCAGCTCCGGAGTGTCCTCTTCAAACGACATGAACGCATAGTCTACGTAAGGAAAATGAGCCTCGCATGCATATTCGGGATCCTGGCTGAACACCGAGAAGTCCATAACCACCGTCTTGCCCGCATCATGCCATTCGGGCAGGAGGTCCAAACAATTGCCAAACAGGTCGGTGTGAATGATGTCGTGCTCTAGGATAAACGCCCGGTCGTCTTCATTCGGACGATATGTCTCCATTACGCCATCGATTGCCTCGAGATGCACGCGATCGACGCCGTCTTTCAATGCCATGAGCATCACCGAGGTGTCGCCATCCTCCACCCGCAGATGAGAGATATCAAACCCCTCAGCGGCCAGCGCCTCTCTCATCTTGTCTCCGTACTCGTCCTTGCCGACAACCGACACGGCGGATACCGAAACGCCCATTCGTGCAAGATGGATACCCCAGTCAATGCCGTTACCAGTCGGATAGAACACGCCGATGTTTTGATAGACGTCCGCGCAGCAAAAACCAGCCGCGCACGCTTTAATACCCATGGTCTTCTCCAATGTTCAAAAGGGGAC
>DXLT01000086.1:0-5556 GCA_019414555.1 Collinsella sp. | reverse complement strand
CTCGCGCAGCGTCATGTGCGCTTTCTGGTAGTCGGTCAGCGGTGCGCCGATCAGCTGCATCAGCTGGGTGGACAGGTAGTTGGTGGACAGGTCGTCGACCTCGCTCATCTGGTCGCAGCCGGCAACGTCGTAGTTGGCCCAGATGATGTAATCGGTCTGCCACAGGCGCTCCTGATGCGTGGCGTCGTCCTCGCCGGTAAACCACTTATCGTTGAACTTGGACGGGAAGAACGGCTGGTGGTCGCCCCAGAACACCACGACCACCTTACGGTCGAGCTTGCTCAGGGCGTTGAGGAAGTAGCGAAGCGCCTGGTCGGACTGCTCGATGCACGAGACGTACTCGTCGACATCGGACAGCGTGCCGTCCTCGACGGTCTTGGCGTCCAGATCGGTCGTGTCGATATTCAGGTGCATCTGCTTGTCGACCGGCAGCAGGCCCGTATCGTAGCCCGAGTGGTTCTGCATGGTCACGTCGAAGATAAACTGCGGATCGGCGTTCTGGTCGAGCAGCTCGAGAATCTTGTCGTAGGTAGCCTGGTCGGTCACCATGCCGCGCAGGGTGTCGGCTCCCTGGAAGTCGTTGATGGACAGGAACTGGTCAAAGCCAAAGTCCTTGTAGACGTTCTCGCGGTTCCAGTTGGTTGCGTGGTTGGGGTGCATGGCCGTGGTGGAATAGCCGAGCGATTTGAACTGCTCTGCCAGGTTCCCGGTCGTCTCCATGTTATAGATGGTGTAGGGGTACACACCCGAGCCCAGGTTGGCCATGGAGTTGCCGGTCATAAACTCAAACTCGGTATTGGCGGTGCCGCCGCCGTAGGCGCTCACGTAGAGCTTGCCGCGGCTGAGGCAGTTGGACAGGCTCTTAAAGTACTGCGGGCCCTCGTAGCCGGTGCGCATGTTCTGGTAGATCGACAGATCCGAGAAGGTCTCGTTCATGATGGCGATGACCGTGGGCTTCTCGCTGTCGAACTGCTCCTTTGCGGCGGCGCGCTCGTCGCTCTTGGCCGCGTCGGACTTGTCGTAGGCCTTGGCGTACTTTTTGAGCGTGGCCTTGGCATCGTCGACGGAGTAGTCGGCGGGTTTGGGCGGCTTGATGGACTGTGCTGCACTAATAATGGCAGGCAGGTAGCCCTCGCGCCAGTAGCTCTCGAGCGGGCGCCAGGTGTAGACGGTGATGCCGAGGGTGTTGTAGTAGTCGATGAGCGTGACATGCGCGGTTACGCCGCCCAGGCACAGCACTGCCACGAGCAGGTTGGTGAGCAGCATGCGCTTGGCGTTGACGGCACCTTTCTGACGGTGCGGTGCCACCAGGCCGGCGTACTCGCACAGCAGCATGGCGCTGGCGGTAAAGCCCATGGACAGCACGCAGAACAGCGAGATCGAGAAGGTGTAGCCGTTGCCGGCGACCGCGGCGGCGGTGGAGATGGCCGAAAGGTCGCCCGGCTGGATGGGCATGGATTTAAACGTGATGACGAAGAACTCGGCAATACCCAGGATAAAGAGGGCAAAGGCCAGGACCGCGGGAGCTGCGCCGTGGCGCTGGAATAGGAAGAACAGGCCGACCATGAGCGTGGTGATGATGGCCCACTCGAGCAGGATGCACAGGGGGTAGACCCAGGTAAAGTCGTGGTTGGACGAGACCTCCATGCCAAGCAGCGCAAAGACGCCGGCGAGCAGCAGGCACAAGACGGCGGCGACGAGCGGTTTGCCCACAAAGGCGCCGCGCAGGCGGACGAGCTTGCCGGTGGGGGCGGGGGCGTCGGGCGCGGCGAACGCAAAGACGCGCGGGGCGATGCGGTCGCGGGCGATGCTGGCCCAAGCGCATCCGGTAAGGATGGCATTGGTCAGGATGAGCATCACAAAGGCGAGCGGCTCGTTTTGAGCGACGAGGCCAATGGCGCCCCAAATGGTCAAAAAGAGCTGGAACAGGCCGAAGGCGACGCTCCACCCAAGAGCGCTTTTGGCAACGGTGCCCGACTGAGCGCGAACGGCCTTGGCTTCGCGCAAGACAAGGTAGACGGTCGCCGCAAGACCGACGAGCGAGATGGCGGCAGCGAACATGCTGAGACTCCTCACAAACTAAAACCTACGAAAGCGGGGGTTTACCCGATTGTTACCAAGATATGCGCAGCAATTGGTGGCTGCGCACACCAACCAGCCATATTAACGCGCACGTGTGGCGGTGTGGCGCAATGGAGTGGCGACCTGCGCGATAATGGACGGGAATTACACGGAAACGTAAAGGCTTCTTAAAGAATTAGCGAGGATGAGGCGATGAACGAGCAGGTTTGCACCAAGGCTGTGGATACGTGCGGCTATCCGGTCGAGACCACGGGCAATGCGGTGCTGGACACGTTGGAGCATCGCTCGTCTACGCGTGCCTTCGCGCGTGATGACGACGACCGTCCCGTGGCGGTGACCGACGAGCAGCGGGCGGCGATTCTGCACGCGGCGAGCCGTGCGCCGTCGGCAGGCGCCATGATGATGTATTCCGTCGTGAGCATTCGCGAGCAGGCTACGTTGGACCGTCTGGCCGACCTGTGCGACCACCAGCCTATGATCGCCAAGGCGCCCTGGGCACTCATATTTGTGGTCGATTATGCCAAGTGGATCGATCTGTTTGAGCACGTGGGCTGCTTTGAGCCCGAGTTTGTCGAGCGCACGGGCAAGGCGCCCCGCCGCGCGCCGGGTTTGGGCGACTTTGCCATCGCGGCCCAGGACGCCGTGATCGCTGCTCAAAACGCCGTGGTTGCCGCCGAGGCCCTGGGCCTGGGGAGCTGCTATATCGGTGATATCGTCGAGAATGCCGAGGAAGTTGCCGAGCTGCTCGATCTGCCGCCCTATACCATGCCGCTGTCGATGCTCATCATCGGCACGCCCCGTAAGGAGCGCCCGGCCATTGCGCATCCCGTGGTGAACCTGGTGCACGAGGAGCGCTACCGCCGCGCCGATGCTGCGACTATGGACGCGCAGGTGGCCGAGATGGACGCGATGTTCCGTCCGCATGCCCGCGAGGTGGGGGAGCGCGTCGTGGACATCTATACCCGCAAGCACACGAGTCCCTTTATGGCCGAGATGAGCCGATCCATGGAATGGTGGTTCAAAAACTGGCTTGGAAAATGACGAATGTGACAAGGGGACAGTCCCTTTGTCACATTCCATATCGCCGCGGTAGCCTAAAGACTGTATAAATCTTTATCTAGCTGGGAAAACAGTGCATTAAAACACTGGCCGATTGCCTATAATCCCTTCGAACATTAAAGTTGGGAGGAAACCGGCTTATGGAACAAAAGGCCAAGGAGGCAGCCTCGCACGCTGCGATTCCTGTGAGCATCTCGGCGATGCTCGTCACGCTAGGCGTGGTGTACGGCGATATCGGCACCAGCCCTATGTATGTAACCAAGGCGCTCGTTGCCGGCAACGGCGGCATCGGAAGTGTCACGGAGGAGTTCGTGCTCGGCGCGCTCTCCCTTGTCGTGTGGACGGTCACGCTGCTGACCACCATCAAGTATGTGCTCATCTCGCTGCGCGCCGATAACCATGGCGAGGGCGGCATCTTTGCCCTGTACAGCCTGGTCAAGCGTTGCGGCAAGTGGCTTATCATCCCCGCCATGCTGGGTGGCGCCGCGCTGCTCGCCGACGGCATCCTGACGCCGGCCGTTACCGTTACCACGGCCATCGAGGGCCTGCGCACCATCCCGGCGGTCCATGCCGTGCTGGGCGATGACCAGGGCCGCGTCGTCGCCATTACGCTCGCCATCATCATCGCGCTCTTCTTGGTACAGCGCATCGGTACGGCCAAGATCGGTCACGCCTTTGGCCCCATCATGACGCTGTGGTTCCTATTCCTGGGCGGCACGGGTCTGTTCTTTGTCTTACAGCACCCCGCCGTGCTGCTGTGCCTCAACCCGCTCCGCGGCATCGCCTTTTTGTTGAGCCCCAACAACCACGCGGGCATCATGATTCTGGGCAGCTGCTTCCTCGCCACCACCGGTGCCGAGGCGCTCTACTCCGACATGGGCCACGTCGGCCGCGGCAATATCTACGCTACCTGGCCGTTCGTTAAGTGCTGCCTGCTGCTGTCCTATATGGGCCAGGGCGCTTGGCTTATGAACAACGCTGCCAACCCCGAGCTCATGGGCATTGCCGATCTCAACCCGTTCTACCAGATGCTCGCCCCGGGCCTGCGCCCGTTTGCCGTCGGCCTTTCCACCGTCGCGGCCATCATTGCCTCGCAGGCGCTTATCACCGGCGCATTCTCGCTGGTGTCCGAGGCCAGCCGTCTGGACCTCATGCCGCACATGCAGGTCTTCTACCCGGCAGAGACCAAGGGCCAACTCTATATCCCCATGGTGAACAACGTCATGCTCGTGGGCTGCGTCATCGTGGTCTTGCTCTTCCAGTCCTCCGCTCACATGGAAGCGGCATACGGCCTGGCCATCACCATCACCATGATGTGCACCACGCTGCTGCTCTTCTTCTACCTGCACGAGGAGCGCAAGCTCAAGGTTGCTCCGTGGATTTTCGCGGCCTTCTTCCTTTTGCTCGAAGGCTTCTTCTTCGTGAGCTCGCTCACCAAGTTCTTCCACGGCGGCTATTTCACCATCCTCATGGCCGCGCTCATCATGGGCATCATGGTGTGCTGGTACAACGGTACGGCTGTTGAGCAGCGCCAGTTTACGCTGCTGCCGCTGCGCAGCTACCTGCCGCAGCTCAAGCGCCTTCGCGATGACGATCGCTACGAGCGCCTGAGCGACAACATCGTGTACCTGACCAAGGACACCCATACCGACTACATCGACCGTGATATCGTCTACTCGATCTTGGACAAGCATCCCAAGCGCGCTCGCGCCTGGTGGTTCGTGAATGTCGAGACCATGGACGAGCCGCATACCTTTGCCTATTCGGTCGAGACGTTCGGCACCGACTACGTGTTCCGCGTGCATCTGTACCTGGGCTACAAGATCAACCAGCGCGTCAATGCCTATCTGCGTCAGGTTGTTCAGGACCTGGCTGCCACCGGCGAGCTGCCGCCGCAGACGCATGACTACTCGGTCTACAAGGATCCGGGCAACATCGGTACGTTCAAGTTCGTCCTGATTCGTAAGCTTCTGGCGCCTGAAAGCGATGTGGAGCCGAGCGAGCGTACGGCCATCACGCTCAAGTACATCATTCGTCGCGCCGCCGGCACGCCCGCGCGTTGGTACGGCCTGGAGAACTCCAACGTGAGCTTTGAGTACGTGCCGCTGTTCACCAAGTTCAAGGCCGTGAACAAGATGCAGCGCCTGGCTCCCAACGAGCGGCCGTAGTCGACGCTCGAGGTTTGTCTGCGAACGGGCGGGCTTGTATTGACGGGGATTGAGTCCTGGGAGGAAACCATGGATGCAAAGGTGCTTGACGGTTGCGATCTTGCGACCGAGCTGGTGCGTGAGGTACGCGCCGATGCTGCCGAAGATCGGTTCTTTACGAATCGGGCCAACATGGACATGGCCGACCGCGTGATTTCGATCGTGGCACTGGTATTTGGAGCGGTGTGCGTGTGTGCCCTGCTCGCGC
>DXLT01000085.1:0-5633 GCA_019414555.1 Collinsella sp. | reverse complement strand
GTCAAGGAGAGCGTTTCCTCACCATCAACGCTCGGCTGCTTGCCGCGCAATCAATCGCTACGGGAATGGCGATTGTGCTCGGATCTTTCATTGCCCAAGTATCTTGGAGCGCCCTCTACGTATGTGTCTCCGTTTTCTATCTCCTGCAGCTTTTCCTTCTGTATCCCATTGAGAGGACGGAAGCGACCCGTTCTGAAAGCTCTGAAAAGGGAAGGTTTGACGCGGCCAAGATGTTCAGACGCGAAACCTGGCGTGTTGGAGAATCCGCTTTTGCGGTATTGCTTCTTCTAATCGGCACAAGCATGCTCGATGGATTCTATGGGAGTTATTACAACTTGAATCAGTTAGTATTCGACGCATTTGATGCTCCCGTCTCCATAATAGGAATCTTTTTCGGTGCATCCTATGCAGTAAATGCGACGGCCTACATTGCAGCAGATTTCTTCTCATTGCGTTTCGGGAAAAGAAATACCATGCTCGGCTCGATGCTAATCGAGGCTGGCCTTTTCATGATTCTTCCGTGGTTCGCTTCAAATCCGCTGTGTTTGTTTGGCCTTAGCATGGTGCTTTGTTTTCTCCCAGAAGTGGTGTACATCACTTCGGAAAACTTAATCCAAGATGCGATAGCGGACGATCTCCGCGCGACGATCCTTTCCGTCGCGTCTCTGGTAAGGGCTCTCTTTTCTGCAGTGTTTTTCTCCATATTTGGACATGTGTTGGGGTTATATCCCATTCAGATAGCGCTCGGTATTATTGGTGCAATCGCGATAGCAATTACCGCCGTTGTTTCATTAAAAATGGTTGGAATACAGGTCTCCAAGAATTGATATATCGATTGACGAGCTATCCGAAGCGTCGAGCCTTCTTGATGGACATGACTATTCGTCACAAATCATTCCGCGCATCGCCGGGGTTCCAGTAATACTCGATATATCTGGATGCCCTCATTCCCCTTTTTGAAGGTCCCAAATTGACTACCCGTGTGGGTTTGGCTAGGTTCGGGTGCTGTCCGTGCCGTGGGGTAAAATCGTTCAGTCAGAACACGAACCCGCATCGGAGCTCATCACATGGCATTCGTCCATCTGCACAATCACACTGTTTTCTCCATGCTCGACGGCGCAACCCGTATCCAGGATATGGTCAACCGCGCCGTTGAGCTCGGCATGCCCGCCGTGGCCATTACCGACCACGGCTACATGTATGGCGTGCCCGACCTGGCGCTGGCCTGCGACGCCGTCAACCACAACACGCCCGAGTACAAAACCTGGAGCCACGACAAGGCCTTCTTGGAAAAGGACCGCCGCGACGAGCTGGTGGAGCCCGATCCCGAGTCCAGCCCGCGCGAGCATGCCCAGTATGTGAAGGACATGGCCATGTGGGACGAGAAGGGCAACATCGACGAGCTCAAGCCGCCTCTGGTCATCAAGCCCATCTTTGGCTGCGAGGTCTACTTTACGCCGGACGAGACGCTTGCCCGCGACCATAAGCCCGAGCTCTACCACATGATCCTTCTAGCCAAGGACCAGGAGGGCTACGTCAACCTGATGCAGACGGTTTCCGAGGCCGCCGTGCAGGGCTTTTACTATAAGCCGCGCGTGACGCTCGACAACCTGCGCCGCCACGCCAAGGGCATGATCTGCACGAGCGCCTGCATCGCGGGCATCATCCCCAAATACATCGACCGCGGTGACATGGAGGGCGCCATCAAGTGGGCCGAGACCTTCCGCGATACCTTCGAACCCGGCGACTTTTACATCGAGATCCAGGAACACGGCATCACTACCGACAATGGTCTGACCGACGAGCAGATGGACCGTACGCTCATCGATATCGCCAAGCAGGTGGGCGTCAAGGTCATCGCCACCAACGACTTCCACTACCTGCGCCGCGAGGACGCGCCCGTGCAGGACGTCATCATGTGCATTGGCATGAACGCCAAGGTCGACGACCCTAACCGCATGCGCATGACTGGCTCGGAGTTTTACATGAAGACCGAGGAGGAGATGCGGGCGATGTTCCCGTATTGCCCCGAGGCCTGCGACAACACGCTCGAGATCGCCGACAAGTGCTACGTTGAGCTGGACTGGGACTCCATCATCCTGCCGCGCTTCCCGCTGCTCGATCCCGGCGAGACGCACGAGAGCCAGTTCCGCCGCGAGTGCGAGAAGGGCCTGCGCCAGCACTACGGCGACGACTGGGCCACGCGCGAGATTGGTGGCGTCAACATCAAAGAGCGCTTTGAGTACGAATACAAAGTCATCTGCGACAAGGGCTTTGCCGCCTACTTCTTGATTGTTGCCGAGTACGTGCAATGGGCCAAGGACAACGGCATCGGCGTCGGCCCCGGCCGTGGTTCTGCCGCCGGCGCTATCGTCGCCTACGCCATGAACATCACCGCGTTCGACCCGCTCGAGAACGGTCTGATGTTCGAGAGGTTCCTGTCCCCGCAGCGTACCGAGATGCCCGATATCGATATGGACTTCGACGATGAGCGGCGCCTCGAGGTCGTGGAGCACGTTCGCCAGCTCTACGGTCCCGAGAAGGTCACTCACGTCATCACCTACTCGACCATTAAGGCCAAGCAGGCCATCAACGACGCTGCGCGCGTCCTGGACTACCCGGTCTACATGGGCCAGCGTCTGTCCAAGATGGTCTCGAGCGACCCCAAGGTCAAGCTCAAGCAGGTGCTCGAAAAGCAACCCGGCAAAGAGGATCTGTTTAACCCCGATTTTGCCGAGGCCTATAAAAAGGACGACGACGCCCGCCGCATCATCGACACGGCGCTCTCGATTGAGGGCCTTACCCGTGGCGAGGGTGTGCACGCGTGCGCCGTTCTGATCTGCCGCGACCCCGTCAACGAGCACGTGCCCACCAAGCTCGACACCAAGGGCGGCGTCGAGATTACCCAGTACGAAGGCCATACCGTTGCCGACATGGGCCTGCTCAAGATGGACTTCTTGGGCCTGCGCACGCTGACGGTTATCTCCAAGGCCAAGGCAAACATCAAAAAGAACTTCGGCATCGACATCAAAGAGGAAGAGATCCCCTTTGACGACCCCGAGATCTTTAAGCTCATGGGCTCCGGCCATACCGCCGGCGTCTTCCAGGTCGAGTCCGCCGGCATGACGGCCACGATCAAGAACATGAAGCCCACCGAGTACAAGCACGTCGTGGCATTGATCGCCCTGTACCGCCCGGGCCCGCTGGGCGCCGGCATGGTTTCGTCCTACATCAACCGTATGAACGGCAAGGAGCCGGCCGTCTCCTACGACGACCGCCTGGACGACATCCTGGGCGAAACCTACGGCACCATGGTCTACCAGGAACAGGTTATGCTCATCTCCGTCGAGATGTGCGGCTTCTCCAAGGGCGAATCGGACTCGCGTATCCGTAAGCCCGTGGCTAAGAAAAAGATCAAGCTGCTCACGTCGACGGTGCTCCACTGGGAGGATGGCTCGGACGAGACCACCTACGACCACTGGATGAACGGCGCTATCAAGAACAACTACACGCGCGAGGTCGCCCAGAAGATTTGGGACGATGTTCTCGAGTTCGCATCCTACGCCTTCAACAAGTCGCACTCCGCCGGCTACGCCATCCTGGTTATGCAGACGGCGTGGCTCAAGGCACACTATCCGCACGAGTACATGGCGGCCGTTCTGACGTCCTATACGGGCAAGACCGACAAGATCGTGCACTACGTCTCGGCGTGCCGTCACGACGGCATCCCCGTGCTGTCGCCAGATGTCAACGAGTCCGGCACCGAGTTCACGGCTACCAAGGAGGGCGTGCGCTTTGGTCTGGCCGGCATCCGCGGCGTGGGCACCGGCGTGGCGCAGGCGATTATCGCCGAGCGCGAGGCGGGCGGTCCGTTTAAGACACTGCACGACTTTGTCGAGCGCGTGGACTCGAGCCAGGCCAACCGTCGCGTAATCGAATCGCTGATCAAGGCAGGCGCCTTCGACTCCACGGGGTATCCGCGTCGTCAGATGATGCACTTTGTGGACAAGAACAACCCCGAGAACATCATCGACGCCGCGATAAAGCGCCAGAAGGACCGCGCGAGCGGCCAGACCTCGTTCTTCGACATGTTTGGCGACGTTGAGGGCTCGGGCTTTGAGGTGAGCGTGCCCGATCCGGACGGCCAGGAGTGGGACCGCCACCTTAAGCTGAGCCAGGAGAAGGAGGTTCTGGGCATCTATGTCTCGGACCACCCGCTGCGCCCGTTTGAGTATGCGCTAGCCAAGGCGCGCGACTTCTCGTTCTCGCAGATCGACACCGGTTACGAGGTGCAAAACCCTACGGGCGGTACCATCAACCAGGAGATTCCCGAGGGCAAGGCGCTGTGGTGGGCCGGTATGGTCTCGAGCGTGTCCAAGCGCGTGACGAAAAATGGCGACCCCATGGGCATCGTGCAGCTCGAGGACATGGAAGGCGAGGCCACCGTCGTTGTGTTCCCCAAGACCTACAAGGAGGCCGAGGGGTACCTGTACGGCGAGGTCGATCCCGAGACCGGCGCGCAGCTGTCCGATGCCTTTGTGCGCATTAAGGGCAAGCTCGAGCGCTCGGACCGCGGCGACCAGATCATCGCGCAGGAGATCGTGCCGCTCGAGCTTAACGAGGAGAACAACAAGCCCAAGGTGTTTGAGGTCATGGTGCCCAACAGCCGCTTTAGCCAGGGCAATATGGCGCGTCTTGCCACGGTGCTTACCGCCAACCCGGGCGGCGACCGCGTGGAGATCTTTATCGAGCAGGTGGACGGGCGCGTGCTACGTGCCGAGGTGCCGGCCAAGGTCAACGCGCGCTCGATTCCGCTGCTGGCCGAGGCCAAGGCTATCGTGGGTAACCAAGGCAGAGTGACGGTGATCTAAAATGATTTTTCTGGGACGGGAATGATTTTTTCATCCCCGTCCCAGAAAAATCATTTGGCGCGCGAGATTGGAGGAAGTGATGGCGCAGGGGACGTTCGTGCAGGCGCTCCGGAAAGAGGCGGCGCTGAGCGGCACCTTTATGAAGGGCCGCTCGCTCATGCTCAACGGTGCCGTGCTGTCGATTGAGGACAGCGGCTCGCGCTTCTCCAAAAACGTGACGGTTGAGGGCTCGGTGCGCGGCTCGCGCGGCGACCTGTACAAGACGCACGTGGCGCTCGATATGGACGAGCACGAGGTGATCGACTACGACTGCGATTGCCCCGCTGCCTATCGTTACCCCGGTATGTGCAAGCACGCCATTGCCACGGCGCTCGCGTATCTGGACGCGAGCGGCATTGAGCCTGTTGAGGGGCTACGCACACCGGTTCGCACGTTTACGGCGCAGCCGAAACAGCCCGCGCGCAACGTGCCCAAAGCGCCGGCCGTCAATCCCAACTTTCCCTTTCCGGCACCCGTCCCCACGAGCCCCAGCCTCATGGCGGCGCTCTCCGATCTTTCGGACGCGCGCATGGATGAGCTGGCTAGCATGCGCCGCAAGCTTGCCGGTGCCGTTGATCCCGATGCCCCCAAGGCAGTGTTGGAGCCCTCGTTGGTGCCGTACTACAATCCGCTGTTCGCCGACCGCTTTAGCTGGGCGCTCGAGTTCCGCATTCGCTGCGGTTCGGTGTCCTACGTGGTCAAGGATATCGACGGCATGGCCGA
>DXLT01000084.1:0-5645 GCA_019414555.1 Collinsella sp. | reverse complement strand
CCTATATATCGTCCCGCTCGCTGCGAAGCGAGAATGTTTGAGCATGGAATGATATGTGTGAGAGGCGGGCGGGAGGGATACGAGCACCCCTAAGCTACGCCGCTAGAA
Organism: Collinsella sp.; assembly: GCA_019414555.1. Lineage (GTDB taxonomy): Bacteria > Actinomycetota > Coriobacteriia > Coriobacteriales > Coriobacteriaceae > Collinsella. The sequence goes on along the minus strand of DXLT01000084.1, from coordinate 5,537 downwards.
CCGAAACCGCCGGCTCCTCGGTCGGTTTTATCTAGTTCTTCTACTTCTACGAGGTTGACCGTGGGGACTTCTTGGATGACGAGTTGGGCGATGCGGTCGCCTTTGTTGATTTGGATGTTGTTCGTGGGGTCTAGGTTGATGAGGATGACTTTGAGCTCTCCTCGGTAGTGGGCGTCGATGAGGCCAGGAGTGTTGACTATGGACAGGCCTTGCTTAATGGCCAGGCCGCTGCGGGGCTGGACGAAGCCGGCGTAGCCGTCGGGCAGGGCGACAGCTAGGCCCGTGGAGACCAGGCGACGCTCAAAAGGCTTGAGGGTGCAATCCTCGTTGGCTCGGAGGTCAAGACCGGCATCCGTGGGATGGGCGTATTTGGGAAGCTCGACGGTTGGGTCGAGACGCTTAATGTTAACGGTAATGTTGGACATGAAATCACCTTAGCTTGTCGAGCTCTTGCAGAAACTCATCGACGTCTTTGAAATCGCGATAGACCGAGGCAAAGCGGATGTAGGCCACTTTATCGATCTTGGCCAACCGCTTAAGAACCATATCGCCCAGCTCATGGGACGTAACAGCCGTGAGCGTACGGGAACGAAGCTCAACCTCAATATCGTCAATGATCTCGTTGAGCTTTTTAGTGTCGATATCTCGCTTGATCGTGGCGCGCATCAAACCGACCAGCAGCTTATTGCGATCGAACCGTTGCTTGGATCCGTCTGACTTAATGACCTCGATAGGGTCTTCACAACGCTCAAATGTCGTAAAGCGATAATTGCATGAGCAGCATTCGCGACGGCGCTTGATGGTGTTATTTGATTCCTGCATGCGGGAATCAACGACGCGGGTATGTGCCTTGCCGCATTTGGGACAGCGCATGGTACCTCCTCTAAAACGATTACAAGGGTACCATGCGACGGTACTTAAATCTTATGAACGTGCGGGAACTTTAAGATGCGCACCGGCATCGAGCGAGCCATGCTCCAGGTGATTGACGTTGCGGATCATATCAGAGGTCTCCTGCGTGGAAAGACCCTCAATCGGATGCTCCTGGGCTAGCGACCACAAGGAATCGCCAGACTGAACACAGACGGTCTCGTAGGTAACGTTGGATACCGACTCGGCATATGCGGCGTGACGAGCGCTGAAGATCGAGGTGGCAAGTACAAAGAAGAGCGTGAGCGCAACGGCTAGGGCGACAATCGTCGAAGCCTTTAGGGCAACGGGGGCCGAAGTCGTGGCGACGCACTGGCTGCGGACGGGCCTGCCAGGCAGTGTTTGGAAACCAGATCGGCCGCCTTTAACAACCGTGAAAGCCGGCGCCGCAGGCGTCTCGAGCTTAAGGGCGAGGTTTCCCTGGACCATATCCGTTGCGTTCATCATGTTCTCCTCTCGCGTGTTTTGCTGAGAACAGTTTTATCAAGCCGCGCGGACAAAAATGTCTAGCGCGAGAACGAATGTTCGGTTATTATTATCTTCGAACAGTTGTTCCTGTCAAGCAATAATCGAACATTTGTTTGACATTGGCAGAGAGGATCCCCTGATGGCTCGCAAAATTACCAAGCGTCAGCAGCAGATTTACGACTTCATCAAGGAATATCAGCAGGAGAAGGGCTATCCGCCCAGTGTGCGCGAGATGGCATCGGCCGTAGGCCTCTCCTCCCCCAGCACGGTGCATGCTCATCTCTCTGCCCTGGAGGCTCGAGGGCTGCTCAAGCGCGATGCCACCAAGCCTCGCGCCCTAGAGCTTTTTGATGAGGACGGATCCTCCGTCTCGATTTCCAAATCCGATGAACCCACAGCGCCCCGCGGAACGGTCTCACTGCCGCTCGTCGGTCGCGTCGCGGCTGGGATTCCCATTCTGGCCGAGCAAAATATCGAGGACACCTTTACCATCCCGACCGAAATCGCCACAGACCAGGGCTCCTTTATCCTTGAAGTGCACGGCAACTCAATGATCAATGTCGGCATCTACAACGGTGACTACATTATCGTTCGCGAGCAAAAGAGCGCCATGAACGGCGAAATCGTCGTGGCCATGATCGATGGCTCGGCGACCGTCAAGACGTTCTACAAGGAGCAGGGGCGCGTGCGCCTGCAGCCTGAGAACGACACCATGGAGCCCATCTATGCGACGAACCCCGTTATTTTGGGTAAGGTTGTCGGATTAATGCGCCGGTTCTCGTAATGCAAAAACGCATCACCATATTTGATACCATCCGCGGGTTTACGATGCTATCGATGGCAGGTTTTCACGCCTGCTACGATTTGGCCTACCTATATGGATGGGATATGCCATGGTTTACCGAAACGGTTTTCCAGGATATCTGGCGCGCTAGTATCAGCTGGGTATTTTTGTTTATCGCCGGTTGGATGTGCACGCTCTCGCGCAATAACGTTAAGCGCGCCCTCAAATACGCGGCCGCAGCTTTGGTCGTATGGATTGCAACTACACTAGTATCAGTCGACGATTCGGTAAACTTTGGCATCATTTATTGCATGGCGGCGTGCACCGCGGTGGTTGCACTCACCCGTCCGTTACTCCAAAAATTACCGGGCACGTGGGGCATCGCAGTATGCCTTGTTCTTTTTACCCTAACCTGGGGCATTCCAAAGGCGGTCTACCCACTCCCCTACCTGGCATGGCTTGGATTCCCGGGCCCGGATTTTGTTTCGGGAGACTACTATCCGCTCATTCCATTTGTCTTTATGTACCTTACCGGCTTCTTTACTGCCCAGGCAGCACAAGCATCAAGCCACGAAGCGCCGGCATGGGCATACGCCAATCCCATCCCGGCGCTCGCAGTCCTCGGTCGGCATGCCTTACCGTTCTACCTACTCCATCAGCCTGTCATTCTAGGCGTGCTAGAGCTCGTTTACTCCGTACGATAGCGCTCAAGACGCGGCGCGATTCGGGCCGGCATCTTTGCCACAATGCGAACGCCGTCCTCTAGATATTCCTCATGCAGAAGGGTTCCCTGCTCATGCACCAGCGTAATGAGGGCGCCCTCGCGATACGGGATATCAGCGGAGAGCAACACATCGGTGGCAGCCGCCTCACGAGCAATTCGGTCGACGAGATCGTCGAGCCCCTCGCCTGTCTGGGCCGAGAACAACACGGCCTCGGGATAGCGACGACGGAAACTCAATCGATCGACGCTATCGAGTAGGTCGATTTTATTGAACACCGTAAGCGTCAAACGCTCGCCGGCACCGATCTCGTCAAGAACGCGATCGACTGCCTCGAGCTGGCGCTCATAGTCCTCGTCGGAGGCATCCACAACTTTAAGTATCAGGTCGGCACCAAGGACCTCAGACAGCGTGGACTTAAAGGCATCAACGAGACCATGCGGTAGCTTTTGAATAAAGCCAACGGTATCGGTAATGGTCATACCACGACCACCGGGTAAGCGATACGAGCGCGTCGTCGGATCGAGCGTGGCAAACAATTTGTCCTGTGAAAACACCGTAGACCCAGTCAGGCGATTGAGCAACGTCGACTTACCGGCATTGGTATAACCGGCTAAGGCAACACGAAACGCCGGCGACTCGATACGACTCTTTGACTGGACATCGCGGCGCTGTTCAACCTGCTTAAGCTCGCGACGAAGCGCGGCAATCTTGTTGCGAATCAAACGTCGGTCAACCTCGAGCTGGCTTTCGCCCTGGCCAAAGCGCGAACCAATGCCACCGCGTGTCTGCTCTTTAGCAAGATGGCTCCACATACCGCGCAAGCGAGGCAACAGATACTGCAATTGGGCTAGCTGCACCTGCAGGCGGCCCTCACGGGTCTGAGCGTGCAGGCCAAAGATATCGAGAATCAACGCCGTGCGGTCGATAATCTTAACCGGTTCGCCCACGGCTTTCTCAAGATAAGACTGCTGCGAGGGCGTTAAATCGTCGTCGAAGATAACAACATCGACATCCATACGATGCACGAGCCCGCAAAGCTCCTCAACCTTACCGGAGCCGATAAACGATTTTGGATATGGCTTAACCAGACGCTGCGACAAACGCGCCACGCACTGGGCGCCAGCCGTATGGGCCAGGCGCTCAAGCTCGTCAAGCGAACGATCGAGAGGCCAGGCGTTATCGCGCCACTCAACTCCGACAAGAACGGCACGTTCGGGCTCAGGCGCCGTGGGAACGAGGGGAAACCGAGCCATTAGGCCGCCTCGATACGGTGAAGGATGTCATCAACGACCTCATCGATCGTAAACTCGTCCATATCGAACCACACGATGCGGTCATCGCGTTTAAACCACGAAAGCTGACGCTTGGCATAGCGACGCGAACGAATCTTGATGAGTTCGCGAGCCTCATCCATAGAAATCACGCCGTTAAAGGCATCGATAATCTCTTTATAGCCAATCGCCTGCATCGAAGTCAGGGCATCTCCCAGCCCCTTGTCCATAAGACCACGAACCTCATCAACAAGACCCTGCTCAAACATCAGATCGACGCGAAGGTTAATGCGCTCGTAAAGCGCCTCGCGATTACGCATCAATCCAAACCACAGAGCGTGATAATGCTCGCGCGGAACACTAAACTGCAACTTTTGCTGCGCGTAGGACACGCCATCATCGTGCATTTCCAGCGCGCGAATCACGCGACGAACATTATGGGGGTGGATGACCGCGGCGGACTCGGGGTCACGCTCGGCAAGCAGCGCGTGCAGCGCTTCCTCGCCAATGCGCTCGGCAAGCTCCTGATACCCCGCGCGGCGATCGTCCTCAAGTTCGCCCGAGGGAAAATCCATCTCATCCAGGGCCGCCTTGAGATACAAGCCCGTACCCCCGCAAAACACCGGTAGGCGGCCCTCGCCCAGCAAGCGCTCAACATGTACACGAGCGTCTGCCTGATACAACGCTGCAGAATATGCAACGCCCGGTTCAACAATATCGACCAGGCGTAGAGGCGCCGCGCATTCCTCTGGTGCCATCTTGGCAGTGCCGATATCCATGCCTCGATAGATTTGCATCGCGTCACACGACAGCACTTCGGACGAAAGACGAGCCGCTAAACGATCTGCGACATCACTTTTACCAACCGCGGTCGGACCGACAATCGCAACGGCAGAAAGGCTTGCCCCGTGAGAAATCATTAGCGCGGCTCGCCCACAACGGATCCGGACAGATACCACGTCTTGGCAACGTCAACGTCAACATCAACGATCTTGCCAACAAGCTGATCGATGCTGTAACCCTCGGGGATAGGCGCATGCCCAGCAGCACCGCGTCATTCTTTTTGCTCGTACCCTCAATAAGCGCCGGCACGACGGTGTGAAGCTCACCCTGGTTATACTCGTGCGCAGTGGTCTCGATAACCTTCACCAGACGGTTGAAGCGCTCAAGAATCACCTCATGCGGCGTGGGATCGTCAATCTCGGCGGCCGGAGTACCGGCGCGCTTGGAGTAGATAAACGTATAGGCCTGAGCATAACGGACCGTCTCGGCGAGCGAGAGCGTCTGCTCAAAGTCTTCCTCGGTCTCGCCGGGGAAACCCACGATGATATCGGTCGAAAGCGCGATATCGGGCATGCG
>DXLT01000083.1:0-5661 GCA_019414555.1 Collinsella sp. | reverse complement strand
CCTACAGCGAGTCTCTCTGAACGAGCTGCATGTGCATCACGGAGGTGGTGGGCTCGGCGCCCTTGATCATGTCGAGCGCAATGTTGGCGGCCATGTGGCCTTCTTCGCGCAGGGGCTGGCGGACGGTCGTGAGTGCGGGGACGCAGCGCGCCGCAATCTCGTGATCGTCGAAGCCGACGACAGAAACGTCCGCCGGAACGGATAGGCCTGCCTCGTTGAGTGCGGTGATGACGCCAGCCGCGATACGGTCCGATCCGCAGAGCACGCCATCGAAAGCAATCTCGCGCGCGAGGATCTGGTGCATGGCCTGATAGCCGTCTCCGCTGTTCCAGCCGGTATAGATAACGTTTGCGCCTGGGAGGTCTTCGCCCAGGACGGTGCGGTAGCCGCGCAGGCGGTCGACAACAGCGGGGTTGTCTTGCGGTCCCAACACGGCGACGATATCTTTGCGCCCGCGATCTTTCATAGCGAGTGCCGCAAAGCGTCCACCCTCTTCGTCGTCAGAGTAGACTGTCGAGAACACATCGCGATAGGGGTGGCCCTCGAGCTGGCCGCACAACACGGTGGGTACGCCCAGCTCGCGCAGCACCTCGAGCAGCTCGCTGCCCTTGTAAGGGGAGACGTCGATCACGGCGTCGAACGAGCGGCGCTCAAAGTGCTCGCGTGCGCGGTTGCGCTCATGCGTAGAAGACGCCTGCAAGATAACGGGCAGATAGGACGACTCCGACAGTTCCTCGGTAATGCCGCTCAAAAATTCGCTATAGGTGGGGTCGCTGAAGAGCTCACTCAGGGGCTCGGTCACGAGCACGGCGATGATTTCCGTGCGCCCGACAGCGAGCGCTCGGCCGCGAGCGTTGGGGACAAAATTGACTTTCTTGGCCGCCGCACGGACGCGCTTTTTGGTTTCCTCGCTAATGCGGGGCGAATCGTTGAGGGCGCGCGATGCCGTGGAGCGCGACACGCCGGCAGCTGCGGCAACCTCGGCAAGCGTAGGTGCGGTGCGAACTGGCTGGGTCATGGCGTCTCCTGGAAAATGCGGTTGATGTTGTCACTGATACGGGCTGGTGCGGATACAGCTTACTATAGTGCACCTGAACAGCGTTCATGATATCCGGTGACAGGTGTCGTTTTGCAACCAAGCCGCAATCGAATACGTCTCGTGTGGGTGAGATATCAGCGGGCGTGGCGGTTGCCTACGAGCTTAAGAACGATGTTTTGCGTTGAGTTTCGATATTCAGGGTGACATAAGTGTTGCGGTTGTACAACCGGTTGCACCGTTAATCCGGCCAAATCGACCGTTCAGCGGACAACCGGTTGCACAGTTTTTTGCACCGCCCGTAAGATAAGGACAACCGGTTGCACAAGAATTACTACGATGACGAAGGAGCATCACCATGGACGCCATTAACGATTGGGAAAACCAAGCGCTCACCCACAGGAACCGCCTGGCACCCCATGCGTACTTTATGGGTTATGAGACCGCCGATCTCGCTGCTACGTACAGCCGCGAGCTGTCGCGCGGGTTTGTTCAGCTGTCTGGCTCGTGGCAGTTCCGCCTCTTTGAGGGGCCTGCTGCTGTCTCCAACGAGGAGCTCTCCACGTACAAGTCCGAGTGGGATCACGTGGAGGTTCCGCACCTGTGGCAGGTAGACGGCTATGGCAACCTTGCCTATACCGACGAGGGTTTCCCGTTTCCGGTGGATCAGCCGTTCGTTCCCTCCGACGACCCCACGGGCGTCTACCAGCGCATCGTCAACCTTCCCGCCGTTCCTGCCGGCGCCCGCGAGATCATTCGCTTCGACGGCATCGAGAGCTATGGCGAGCTGTACGTCAACGGCCAGTTTATCGGCATGACCAAGGGCTCGCGTCTGTCCGCCGAGTTCGACGTGACCGACGCGCTCGTCGAGGGCGACAACCTGTTTGCGGTCAAGGTCCTGCAGTACAGCGATGGCAGCTATATCGAGGATCAGGACATGTGGTGGGCTTCGGGCATCTTCCGCGATGTGTACCTTATGCAGCGTCCCGCCGCGCACCTGGTCGACTTTAGGTTCCGCACGCACCGCGAGGGCGATGCCGCTCTGATCACGCTCGATACGGTGGCCGAGGGCGCTACCCGCGTCGTGTTTACGCTCAGCGATGGCGAGAACGTGGTCGCTACGGGCGAGTGCGTCGACGGCCATGCCGAGTGCAGCGTTGCCGATGCCCACTTCTGGAACCCCGAGGACCCCTTCCTCTATGACCTTACGTTTGAGGTCTACGACGGTGACGAGGTCAGCGAGTACGTTCCGCATCGCCAGGGCCTTGCCGAGGTGACGGTCGAGGGCAATCATATCTACCTCAACGGCACCTACTTTAAGATGCATGGCGTCAACCGCCACGATCACGACGATCACAAGGGCCGCGCCGTGGGCCTCGATCGCATGCGCCGTGACCTGGAGCTCATGAAGCGACACAACATCAACGCGGTGCGCACCTCTCACTATGCCAATGACCCGCGCTTCTACGAGCTGTGCGATGAGTATGGCATCATGCTGGTCGCCGAGACCGATATGGAGAGTCACGGCTTCGAGAATATCGGCAATATCGCCCTGGTCACCGACGACCCGGCATGGGAGCCGGCCTACGTCGACCGCATTGAGCGCCTGGTGATGCAGGAGCGCAACCACGCCTGCATCATTATGTGGTCGATGGGCAACGAGAGCGGCTATGGCTGCAACATCCGCGCGATGTACGCCAAGGCTCACGAGCTCGATGATCGTCCGGTCCATTACGAGGAGGACCGCAACGCCGATACCGTCGACGTCATTTCCACGATGTACTCCCGTGTGTCGCAGATGAACGACTTTGGTGAGCATCCGTTCCCCAAGCCGCGCATCAACTGCGAGTACGGCCACTCCATGGGCAATGGCCCCGGAGGCCTGTCCGAGTACCAGGAGGTCTTCGATCGCTGGGATTGCATCCAAGGCCAGTTTATCTGGGAATGGTGCGACCACGGTTTGGCTGCTGTGACCGAGGATGGCGTTGCCTACGATATGTATGGTGGCGACAACGGCGATTACCCCAACAACAGCAACTTCTGCATCGATGGCATGGTGTTCCCTTGGCAGCAGCCGAGCCCGGGCCTCACTGAGTATGGCCAGGTCATCTGCCCGGTTCGCATGGCCTATGACACCGAGGCGGGCGAGCTGACCGTCACGAACAAGCGCTGGTTTACTACCCTTGAGGATGTCTGCCTGTCGGCGGAGACCCTGGTAGACGGCGATGTAGTGTGCCGCAAGACGCTTATGCCCGGCGCGGTGGCTCCCGGCGAATCCGTCCAGCTGCCACTGGTGATTCGCGAGGCCGCGGTAGGCGAGACCCTGCTGACCGTGTGCGCCTACACCATGGCGGCTCACGCCTGGTGCGAGCCGATGTTCCAGCTGGGCGCAAGCCAGTTTGCCATCGCAAACCATCCGGCGCCGGCCATCGCCGCCCCCGCTCGTCCTGAGCTTACGGTCGAGGAGACCGAGCAGGAGATCCGCATTCACTCCCTCAACGGCGAGCTGACCTTCAGCAAAGTCAACGGTACCGTGAGCGAGTGGAAGGCATCCGGCCGCGACGTAATGGCCTCTGGTCCCCAGGTTGGTTTTTGGCATCCGCTCGTCGACAACCACGCTCAGGAGTATGACTCCCTGTGGAAGGACAACTTCATCGATGTGATGCAGACGTCTACCCGCAAGGTTTCTTGGAAGCAGGACGGCAATGCGGTCGTCGTTACCGTGAGCCAGCGTATCGCTCCTCCCGTCCGCGCGTTCGGCATGCGCGTCGAGCTCGTCTACACCGTGCTTCCGAGCGGTCGCGTCGACCTCAAGGTTTCCGGCGAGCCCTACGGCGATTACTCGGATATCATCCCGCGCATCGGCATCTCCTTCGAGGTCCCCGGTTGCAATCGTGCCGTCGAGTGGTATGGCCACGGCCCGGGCGAGAACTATCCGGACTCGCTGCGCGCCAACCCGGTCGGTCATTACCGCACTACGGTCGACGACATGTTCACGCCCTACGTTATGCCTCAGGACTGCGCCAACCGTGAGGGTACCCGCTGGGTTGCCCTGCGCTCCAGTCACGGTGACGGCGTGTTGGTGACTCGTCCGGCTGATGCCGCCTCCAACCCGTTCTCGTTCTCGGCATGGCCCTATAGCTGCGAGGCAATCGATAACGCCAAGCACGTCTACGACCTTGTCAAGGGCGATACGGTCACGGTCAACATCAACGACCAGCTGCTCGGCCTTGGCTCGAACTCTTGGGGTTCCGAGGTGCTCGATTCCTACCGCACCCGTTTTGAGAGCTTCAGCTTTGAGGTGTCCCTGCGACCGCTGACGTCTGCCGATCTGGCTCAGGCGCTGGCACCCATTAAGGAGGCATAAGTCATGCATGTCTTTAACTCGCGCGCCGATTTCGACGCTCAGATGAAGTCTGTCAAGAAGTGGATGCGCACCGGTCAGGCGCTCGATGGCGTTGCCGACCTGCAGCACGACGTGGCGTACTCCATCGGCGACTCGTTGGTGTACTGGTGGGTGAACGCCCACGAGGCGGCTACCGCCGACCTGGTCGGTCACCGTCGCTACCATGCCGTGCTCGCCCCGCTCGACGGCGACCTGACTGTCGAGGTGGCTTCCAAGACGGATCTTACCCGCACGCGCGCCTACAGCGATATCGACGATCGCGAGCGCTTTGAGGGTACGGGGGAGACCGTGACGATTCCCGCCGGCGGCGTTGCCGTCGTCGAGATCGACGAGGCCTACCGTGTCGTGGCCGATGTCGCGGATCCCCGCGTCGTGGTACTGCACGTGACGGTTGAAGGTTATTCCTTCCCCAACAAGTAGTATTCGTCCGTTTGGACGTTTGCTTCGCGCCGTTAAGGGGGATGGCTTTGTTGACTCCCTTTTCCCCATTCCCCTTAGCAGGTGCGTCGTCCACGATTGCGCTTGCAGTCCGGACGGTTTTAGATGAGATATAACGGATGATTGTGAGGGTTTATGAGCTCTGAAAAACGAGGAACGATCGGTTCGTTCGCTCTGCTGGGCATGACGGTCGCCGCCGTGTTCGGTATCAAGAACATCATCAACAACAACGCGGCCATCGGCTTGGCAGCTGCGCCGTCGTTCTTCTTCGCCACGCTTTTGTACTTTGTCCCCTATACCCTGGTTACCGCTGAGTTCGTCGGCCTCAACAGGGACTCCGAGTCTGGCGTGTACGCATGGGTTAAGACCTCGATGGGTGGTCGCTGGGCGTTCCTGACGGCATTTAGCTACTGGTTCGTTAACCTGTTCTACTTTGCGTCCGTCCTGCCCAACGTCATCATTTACGCGAGCTACGTGTTCTTTGGTGCCAATGCCGAGCTCTCGCAGCTGTGGATCACCATTATCGAGATCGTCGTCTTTGCTATCGCCACGTGGGTTTCGACCAAGGGCGCTAAGTGGATCGGCTCCATTTCCTCCTTCGGCTCGACCGCGGCTCTCGGCCTGACTGCCGTGTTCATCTTGCTGTCCCTGGCTGCTGCCTTTGGCGGCGTCGAGTTCGCTACGGCTCCTACCCCCGCTAACATGGCTCCCGACATGAGCAACTTCTCAACTATGTGGGGCTTCTTCGGTACGCTTGCCTGGATCATCCAGGGCGTTGGCG
>DXLT01000082.1:0-5746 GCA_019414555.1 Collinsella sp. | reverse complement strand
GATTGGAAGTGTCTTCAGCCTCGTCAGCAATGGTATACGGTTCTTGCGGTTCTTTTTGCTCCTCAGCCTGCCGTGTCGTCTCGGCAGGTTTTGCCGAATCGCTCGCAGACGAATCGGTTGAGTTGCCGCCCATAGAGCCCACGGCACCGACAATAACCAGCACCACGATGATGCCTAGGACAATCTTGCCGATTGGCTTCTTTCCCTCTTTTGCCATTATTCATCCTTCCTACGATCCGGCTACCGTGCCGGTACACAGCACATCGTAGGAAGGATTGAACTTGAATTCATTAGCTGAGAGCTAAGGCTGCGGTAAACGACCAATGCAGTTATCCAAACGCCGAGCAAACGCACTGCGCGCGACCGTCTGCTGGCAGTGCATCAACCCACCGTGACGGATTCCCCGGTAAAGGCACTGATCATCAACAGGACAAAGAAAACAAGGTAGCTGGCACTCAGCAGGTACGCAATGATCAGAAAGACGACCCAGCCGACATTGGTTTTACCGTCGGCACGGCGTTGCTCGCGATTGCGGCAGAGCCAAATCGTCACGCCGATGGCAGTGATAAACAGCACGAGCGCCGCCGCGGCAAGCCCGGCAAGCGCAAACATCACGCCAATGCTCACAGCAATAACCGGAAGCAGCAGCAAACCGCACCCGCATCCACCCGGACTATATACGGCAGACTGTCGGCGTCGCCTCATCGCCGCGCCACCCCCATCATCTTTGAGCACTACAGTGCGATAGCCTGCTGAACAGGAACGATCTTGTCGAGTTCCGGTTCGATCCGCCTTTTCTCGGCCTCAAGGTCAAACGCCACCTGAGCGCGCAGCCAATAACCATCCGTCAGGCCAAAATAACGGCAAAGACGGAGGTCGGTGTCGGCCGTCACGCGACGTTTTCCCAAGACAATCTGCCCGATACGCTGAGCCGGAATCCCAGTCTCTTTCGCAAGGCGATATTGAGAAATGCCCATGGGAACAAGAAACTCCTCTTTGAGAAGCTCACCAGGAGTCACCGGCGACAGCAAATCGGCCGAAGTCTCATCACTTGTGATAATCGACGATTTCGACATTCCAAGCCATCTCCTGTCTCCACTCAAAACAGACCCGATAGCGCTCGTTAACACGGATGCTATATTGACCGGCACGATCGCCCTTCAAAGCTTCCAGGCGGTTGCCCGGTGGAACGCGAAGATCATCAAGCGAAGCACAAACCTGCAGTTGGCGAATCTTCCTCAACGCAACACGCTCAAAGGGCACGAACCTCCTGACCCGCACACCCATGGCAAAGCGTTCGGTATCCTCATCTTTATACGATGCAATCATAGTATCGCCTTACGTTAGTAACGTCAAACCTTTCTATAGACTTACATCTCTATTATATCGTACGTTTGTTCGTGTTTTCTAGAACAAATAGTCCTTTGCGCCTTAGTCAAGCAAAAGCAATCGTTTGTAGACATCGAGGCCTTTGAGAAGAATCTCCTCGTCAAAGAGCATGGTATCGGTATGCAGAGCGCTCATCGCATAGGCTGGGCAGTCATCAGCGTCGATCGGGTTTTCTTGTCCTTCTGGCACGCCCGTGCCCAGCAAGAAGAACACGCCCGGCAGATGGCGCTGATAGAAAGCAAAGTCCTCGGCAATTAACAGCGGCTCGTCCACAAGTTGCAACTCGGGCAAGGCAGGCGCAATGTGGGCAAACAACTCGGGGTCGTTATCGACTGGCGGATAGCCCTCGGCAAAGTCGAGATCGTACGTACAGCCCGTTGCGGTGCACGCCTCGTCGAGCGCACGGCGTACGCCCTCGCGCGCACGGTCGAACATGGCGTCCGTAAACACACGCAAGCTACCGGCAACATGGGCCTCCCCCGCCACCGCATTGCAGACGGTGCCGGCCTGCAGCAGGCCAAACTTACCGATGCAGGGCTCATCGGCACCCAGCTCGTCCATCAGCTCGCGCTCGGCAACCAGGAACTTTGCCGCCGCCAGCGCTGCGTCATGTGATTCCTCGACTGGAACGCCGTAGGTCTTGGCGATATGGATGCTCGTGCCATGGATATGAATGTGCGTCTCGCTCGAGCGCGCCAGCAGCGGACCGGGACAGCTCGCCAGCGTACCGGCAGGAAGATCGGGCCACACGTGAAAGCCAAAGATGCGGTCGACCCCGTAGCGCTCGAACACGCCGCTCTCGCATACCGTCTTAGCGCCACCGGTTGTTTCCTCGGCCGGCTGGAACACAAAAAGCACGTTGCGCTTAATAACGCCCGGCTGCTCACGAATCGTACGGTCGACAAAAGTTGCCGCCGCGAGGGCCATAGCCATGTGCCCGTCGTGGCCGCACGCGTGCATCTTGCCGGGATGCGTCGAGGCAAAAGCGGCGCCCGTCGTCTCCGCAATAGGCAACGCATCCATATCGGCACGAATCGCCGTGGCATGCGAGGCACCCGTGCCAGCGTCGAAGAAAGCGCACACGCAACTAGGGCACGGATGGATCACCTCGCAGGCAAGCGGAGCGAGCACGCCCTCGATATAGGCGATAGTTTGCGGAAGATCGAAGTCGAGCTCCGGAATGCGATGCAGGTCGCGACGATAGCGACGGAGTTCTTGGAGCTCGGTCATGGGGATTCCTTTCATGGGGCAACTCAGTTGTCACCTATTGTGACGCAGGATTGTGGCGCCCTCGTTTCTAGCATGATGCTGCATTTTTTAAACGTTATATACGAATACTCTTGTTTGGTAAAGTGCAACGTGGTAGGGTCTTTACCACTTGATAGAGGCGCGGGCACGAAGAGCCGCGGGCGAGTCGGCAGACTTTGACCCCGCGGGGAGGCGAAACCCGCCGAACTGGGTTTTTCGGGCACGAACAGCCTGGTGGGCCTGCGGGAAACACTCGCAGGACTGTCTGCAGCAATGCGGGAGCGCTATCCGGACATTGGGTCCACGCTATGCGGATTCGATGCGCAGATGGCGCCGTCTGGATAGCGAGGTTTACGGGACATGGCATTGACCCCCAACGAGGCATATGCGGCCAAGCAGCCGTTTGTGGACAAGGAGACACTCGAGCATATCGTCGAGCAGTTCCCCACGCCGTTTCATCTATACGACGAGGCGGGTATCCGCCGCAACATGCAAGAAGTGCGCGACGCCTTTGCGTGGAACCCGGGGTTTAAGGAGTACTTTGCCGTCAAGGCCAACCCCAACCCGGCCCTTATCTCAATTCTCAACGAATACGGCTGCGGCTGCGATTGCTCGAGCTATACCGAGCTCATGATCGCCCGCTCGCTGGGCATCACCGGCCATGACATCATGTTCTCGTCCAACGACACGCCGGCGGCAGACTTTGAGCTTGCCGACAAGTTGGGCGCCATCGTCAACTTCGACGATATCAGCCACATTGAGTTTTACGAGCGCGTCGCGGGACCCATCCCCAAGACGGTGAGCTGCCGTTTTAACCCGGGCGGCCTGTTCCAGCTTTCCAACGGCATTATGGACAACCCGGGCGATTCCAAGTACGGCATGACCACCGAGCAGCTCTTTGATGCCTTCCGCATGCTCAAGGCCAAGGGCGCCGAGGACTTTGGCATCCATGCCTTCCTTGCCAGCAACACCGTCACCAACGATTACTACCCCAAGCTCGCGCGAATCCTCTTTGAACTTGCCGTGCGCCTGGAGCGCGAGACCGGTGCACATGTCGCCTTTATCAATCTGTCCGGCGGTGTGGGTATCCCCTACCTGCCCGAGCAGCAGGCCAATGACATCCACGCCATCGGCGAGGGTGTACACGCGGCCTACGACGAGATCCTGGTTCCCGCCGGCATGGGCGATGTGGCGATCTGCACCGAGATGGGCCGCTTTATGATGGGCCCCTACGGGTGCCTGGTCACCAAGGCCATTCACGAAAAGCGGATCTACAAAGACTATATCGGCGTGGACGCAAGTGCCGTCGACCTCATTCGTCCTGCCATGTATGGCGCTTACCACCACGTTACAGTGATGGGCCAGCCGGGTGGCCCCGACAAGTCCGCAGCTCCCGTCACGAACACGTACGATATCACGGGCAACCTGTGCGAAAACAACGACAAGTTCGCCATCGACCGCGAGCTGCCGCATATCGACATGGATGACCTGCTTGTAATCCACGATACCGGTGCGCATGGCTACTCCATGGGCTACAACTACAACGGACGTCTGCGCTCCGCCGAGGTCCTGCTGCGCCCCGATGGCGCGGCCGACCTCATCCGCCGCGCCGAGCGCCCGGGCGATTACTTTTCCACGCTCGACGTGCTGCCGTGCGGCCGAGAGCTGCTGGCCAAGTCGCGCGCCGAAAGCGCCCGCCGTCGCGCCCAAGACGAGCGCCTGGCAGTCGCAGCTCAATGGAACAAACGCATCCAGATCGCGGAGGCGAAGGAGAAGAACATGGACATCCGCAATCTCGAGGGCTCAATCGTCGCCCTGGTTACGCCGTTTAAAAAGGACGGCAGTGTCGACTTTGACGCGCTCGAGCGCCTTATCGATTTCCACTTGCAAAACGGCACCGACGCCATTCTCACCCTAGGCACCACCGGCGAGAGCGCCACGATGACCGACGACGAGGACAACTCCGTTGTCGCCGCGGTGGTCAAGCAAGTTGCAGGACGCGTCCCCGTCATCGCCGGCTCGGGCTCCAACTCCACGCAGACCATGCTCACCAAGTCGCTTACTTACCAGGGCTTGGGAGCCGACGGCCTGCTGCTCATTACCCCCTACTACAACAAGTCTAACGAAGAGGGTATCTATCAGCACTTTAAGACCGTAGCCGATGCCGTGGACATTCCCTGCATCCTGTACAACATCCCCGGTCGTTGCGGCTGCGGTATCAGCGAGCACAACGTAGAGCGCCTGGCCGCACATCCCAACATCATGGGTATTAAGGAAGCCTCGGGCGACGTCGCCTACGCGGCCAAGATCGCTCACCTGCTGTCAGACGACTTCCGCATGTACTCGGGCGAGGACGCGCTTACCGTGCCGCTCATGAGCCTGGGCGCCTCGGGCACCATCAGCGTGTGGGCCGATGTTCAGCCGCAGCTCGTGCACGACATGTGCCACGCCTATTTGGACGGCGACGTGGAGCGCGCCCGCGATATCCAGATTGCCGGTCAGCCGCTCATCAATGCCCTCTTTAGCGAGGTCAACCCCATCCCCGTTAAGGAAGCGCTCGCCCAGATGGGCATGATCGAGGCAAACTACCGTATGCCGCTGTGCCCCATGGCAGACGACACGCGATCCGCACTTACCGATGCTCTGAAGGGAGCTGGTCTGCTTGATTAAGACCGTCATTATGGGAACGGGCCGCATGGGCTCGCTCATCCGCACTACCGCCGAAGGCATTGTCGACGCCGCCGGGCAGCCCGTTTTTGATATCGTGGCCCAGATTGGCTTCGATTTGAGCGAGCTCGAGAACGCACCGGCTGCCGACGTCATCATCGACTTCTCGAACGTCGCGACCTTCGACGCCGTCGTCGCCTATGTCGAGCGCACGGGCGCGGCGTTGGTCTCAGGCACCACAGGCTACACCCCCGAGCAGATGGACCGCCTGCGTGAGCTGGGCCAGAACACCCGCGTTATGCACTCGGGCAATTACTCCATCGGTATCGCAGCCCTGCGCCATCTGGTAGCGCAGGCTACACGCGAGCTGCCCGGCTTTGACTGCGAAATCGTCGAGACGCACCATAACCAAAAGGTCGACGCCCCCAGCGGCACTGCCAAG
>DXLT01000081.1:0-5807 GCA_019414555.1 Collinsella sp. | reverse complement strand
CCCTCGTCGGCGACCTTGTCGGCGAGCGCGGTCATCTTCTTGCCGGTCTCGTAGAGCGCCTTACCGTCCTCGAGATAGCCCTCCTGGTCGAAATGCATGATCTCGATCTTCTCGGTTTCCTTCATTTGTCTCTCCTTTCTGGGGTTGTTTCCACATCCCCCATGCCAACGGGCATCAAAACCCGCTTACATTCCGTAACACTCGGCCGCTTTGGCCTTAAGCGCATTGACTGACTCTTCGTAGCCCTCTGCCTTGACCTCCATTTGCTTGGAGACGGCATCGAGATACGGGTGCACGTCCCATGACTTCAGACGCTCGGCGATCATTGCCGCAATCGTCTGGAAGAACACAAGATTGGGAATTGCGCTGAGCAGCGGAGCCACCTGAGGCACCGCAACCTCGTGAGCCCTACCCCTGGGATGGGCCGTGAGCAGCACCGTTTTTGTCGTAACGTTCGATAGCGCATCGGCGATATTCGCAAGACGCTCCGACCCCTGCGGATCGTCAACGATAAACACCAGATAGCCCGGAACGATCTGCATCTCGGGACCGTGAACGAACTCCTCGCCCTCGTGATGCATGGCAGGAATCTTGATGGTCTCGCTCAGCTTGAGCGCCGCCTCCTCGGCAACGCCGTAGTTGGGGCCGTTGCCGACGACCATGGCGGGCATGTGCTCAGAAAGCTCGAGCATGTGGTCTTGGACATATTCCTCGGCGGTCTTGCACATTACGGCATTGGCCTGGATAGCTTCGCGCAGGTCGTCAAGACGCTGGGCAACGCCTTTGGCGTCAACCGTTCCGCGCGCCTGACCGCCGTAAATACCAAAGAGCACCAGATACTCAACGAGAACCTCGACGCCCAGAGTTACAAAGTCCACCGACTCGACGCCCACACCGTAGTCAAGAACGATGTCAGCGTGTTCCTTGATGGGTGCCTCGACGTTTGCCGTGAGCGCAACTGCAGCCATATCGTGTGCGCGCATGTAATCGAGCGCCGCAATCGTATTGGTCGAATAGCCACTCTGCGAGACGGCGATGTTGAGCGCATGCTGCGGATAGGTGTGTTCAAAATCGACGAAGGCCTCGGGCGTCACAACGGACACCTGCATCTGCAGCGCATCTTGCAGGTAATCGCGGGCGCAATCGGCGGCATGGCGCGACGAACCCGAAGCAACGATGCGCAGTGCGTTAAAAGAACCGGACTGGAAAATATCAACGAGCTGCGCTACCAGCTCAGACGAACGCTCGAGGTTCTCCCCCATACGCACATGGGCAAGCTGAACGTAATCGAGCATCTTCATCGTCTCACCTCGTTACAAATCATTAGTATTTGATACCAATCACAGTTACAGGTTACGGCTTTTTGATACCTCTTTGTCGATTAATTTATCCCCTTCGGCGAACGGTCGATTTTGGGCCCTGTAAGGTTGTATATACAGCTGACCCAACGATCAAAACTAGTTAGTTTCCCAGGCGTTATTCACAAAACACCAGCTAGTACGTATAGGTATATCCACCCGCATCACCGCGGTTAAACGATTTGACGTACTCGATCGCTTGGCCGCCCGCATCGAAGCTCACGCACTCCAGCGTCAAGGCAAGATCGCCCTGCTCCAGTCCAAGCAGGCCGGCATCTCGCGCGCCCAGCGCTTCGATATCGAGCTTTTCCTGTGCCATAACTGGCTTTCGGCCCAGCATCTCATAGGTCTCGTACAAACTGAAGACCGACACGTCAATATCTTCGATGGTTGGAAACAGCAGGCACGGGATGAACGCCATCTCAATCGATACAGGGTCGCCGTTGACGCAGTTCAAACGCCGAATCGAATACAGCAAATCATCCTCGGCGATGCCAAACAGGTCGGCGTAGTATGGCCCCGCATAACGCTTGGAACGCGCGAGAATACGGACGGACGGCTCGCCGCCCGAAGCACGGACCGATTCACGGAAACCGCCCGCGCGTTCAAAAAAAGCAGGTACTTTCTGCGCCACAAAGGCACCTTTTCCCCGAACACGGCGAATCTGCCCGCGCCGAACCAGCTCATCGACAGCGCTTCGGATGGTCAAGCGTGTCGTACCAAATTCCTCGGCGAGGTCTTTTTCGGACGGAATCATGGAACCCGTGGGATATATACCGCGCTCGATACGCTCCTCGATGCGGCGTCGAATGCGCATATAGACCGGGGTGGCATCTACTGTTTCAGCCATTGTTCACCTGCCACGCTCCTCATGCCGTTCTCTTCGCCGTTATCGGCAAAGCGGAACTTTGTGGGCAAAATCACCGATTTGCAATGCTCCACAAAACGCATGTCCTTATCCAATTCGATCGTGCTCTCATAGAACACCGGCGTTCCCTCTTCTTGCTGGAGCAGCTCGGCCTCTTCGGCGTTCAAACGCGAGATGGAGATATGCTCACGTCCATGCTCAACACGCACGCCACCTTCTTTGAGCAAGACATCGTAAAGGCTCTCGCACTCAAAATCGTGCTCGATAAGCGATGGGCACAGGGACAGGTTAACGTGAGCCGTCTCGATTGACGCCGGCTCGCCCTCAATAAGTCGAACGCGCTGCATGCGAAGCAAAGGAGCGCCTACAGACACCCCAAGCTTGTCGGCAAGTGCCTCATCCGCCTCGATGGTCCCGGTGGAAACCAGACGAGAAGAGGGGTGCAGGCCGGCAGTCCGCACAGCATCGGAGAAGTTATACGTTTCCTGGAAGATGTTCAGCGGCTTGGGAGGGCACACATACGTACCCGATCCGCGACGGCTCTCGAGCGTTCCACACGAGATGAGCCGCGTGATACCGGCGCGCAACGCCGTGCGCGAAACGCCGATCTCTTCGCACAGCACGCGCTCGGCCGGCAGGCGATCGCCGCCGGCAAGCTGGTGGTGCTGGATATACCAAAGAATTCCCTCAACAGCACGATCTTTGGGGGGAATTGCATAAGATTCGCCTGCCATTGCACAGACTCCTCATTCAGAAACGTATGCCGCCAAAATTAGACCAGCCCTCCCATGGCATCAAATTCGGCCTTGATCTTCTCGGCAACATTCCGATACGACTTATATAGACTTGAATCGCGTTTGACTTCGTCGGTCATAACGGGAATCTCTAATTTGGAAACCTCGTCTTTTCCCGTCTGAACCGCCACAACAACGCCCATACCAAGACACATATTACGCTTGGCAGCGTTTATTTTCGCCGCCTTGGCAGGATTTGCCAGGATACGCTGGGCAAATTCCTGTTTTGAGACCACTTCCTCGGCCTCCGGATCGCCCGCCTCGGCCACTTCGCACTGCAACACGTCCGCATAGTCAAAAATCTTCGGCTCGCCGCCGCGCTGATGCACGGCCCACTTGCGACGCGTGGCATCCTGGTAGATAGCCGGCAAAAACGTAAACCGCGGCGGGTCCAAAATCGTATCCGTGATGGTAAACACATCGGGATCAAAGGCATCCTGCGGGTTTTTCTTCTTGAACAGCCCCATATCAGCCTCCCGTACTAGCATTAAACAACTCAAGCCGAATATAGCACCAATTTCAAGCTCATGCTTTAGTAGATCGGTGCGCGGCGTCTATGGCTCGCCCAGCGGAAGAGCTTACGGACGAGGGCCGGGGCGCCTGCTTTGTTTTGAGAGGTGGGCTTCGCGAACTTCTCAAAACAAGGCAGGCACCCCGGCCCCGCCGGCAAATAGCGGACACTCCGCATGCAATCTATGCAAACAAACAAGTACGCTTAGCTACATTCGGTAAGATCGAGCACGCTGCCCTTCACGATAAGCGCCGGCTCCAGAACGACTTCTTCGGCACGCCTGCCGCCCCTACCGGCAAGACGCTTGGACATGCAGCCAAAAGCATGCTCCGCAAGGACACCAGGGTCCTGCTCAATCGCGGTCAGCGCCGGCTCAAAGAGAACGTCGGCCGCCGAGTTGTCATAGCTCACCACCGAGATATCGCCCGGGATGCTCTTCCCCATCTCGTGTAAGCGCTTGAGCAAACCGAGGGCAATGTTATCTGAGCTTGCGAACACGGCAGTGGCGTCAGTTGCGAGCACTGCCTCCGAGGCCTCGTATGCGCTCGGAATGTAGTACTCGCTCTCAAACTCCAAACGCGCGTCGATCGGCAGGCCAACCTCGCGCAGCGCGCGCTCATAGCCGGCAAGTCGCTTGCGACCCGTATTGGAACGGCGGGCATTAACCAGGCAGGCAATACGGCGGTGGCCTTGCTCGATCAGATAGCGGGTGGCCATATAGCCGCCCATCTCGTGGTCGAACATCACCTTGTCGCACTCGAGCCCCTCAATGGCACGGTCGACCATTACGGCCGGGATGGGCAGGTGGCTGACTTCTTCGCGCAGGGCGCGATCATCGGAGAACTCGTCACCCACCACCAGGAAGACGCCATCAACGCCGCGCGTCACCAGCTGGCGCAGCAGCTCCAGATCGTCATCGGCGCTTCCGCCCGAGCTGGTAATGAAGAGCGCATAGCCGTCCTCGCGGCAGCGCTTTTCCAGGCTACCGGCGAGCGAGGCAAAAAAGCGGCTCTCGATGTTAGGGACGATAAGGCCCAGCGTGCGCGACTCGCGCATGACCAGGCTGCGCGCAATCTGGTTGGGAACATAGTGGTTGCGCGCCGCGACCTCTTTGATGAGCTTGCGGTTTTCTTCCGAGATGCGACAGGGCCGATTATTGAGAACAAGCGAGACCGACGAGGGGGAAAGCCCCACCTCCTGGGCGATCTGCTTGAGGGTGACTTTGTTGGCCATCTCGCTCCTTCCGGGTTTACGCGCAATCTCTTGAAAGTATAGCGACTACCCCTCTACCTCGGTGATAAACACTTTACCAATCCGGTGGACGGCTGTTTTATCGCCGCCAGCGCACCAAATCCGTCCGGGTGGGGTATATTGCAATCGATTGATGACAACGACCACCAAAAGGCGGATATTCATATGCACGAGAACGACTTTTTTAACGAGGACCTGCTGTGCGCGCTCGCTGGCGTTGCCGGCGAGGACAACGTGTTGATGAGCGAGCCCATGCGCGAGCACACCACGTTTAAGATCGGCGGCCCGGCCGACGTCTTTGTCACGCCCGATACCGAGCAGGGCCTCGTCGCCACGCTCGATACCTGCTATCGCTGCGACCTGCCGCTTACCATCGTGGGCAACGGCTCCGACCTGCTTGTCGGCGACAAGGGCATCCGCGGCGTCGTCGTGGCGCTGGGCGAAGGCCTCTCCGACATTACGGTCGACGGCACGCACGTCACGGCGGCAGCCGGCGCCTTGCTTTCCGATGTCGCCGCGGCGGCAGCCGAGGCCGGCCTCACCGGCATGGAGCCCATCTCGGGCATCCCCGGATCGGTCGGCGGCGCCTGCTACATGAACGCCGGTGCCTACGGTGCCTGCATGGCCGATGTGCTAGAGTCCGTGCGCGTCTACAAACCCGCTCGCCAGCTCGACGACGGCACCCGCGGCAGCGGCAACATCATCGAATTCGATGCCGACGAACTCAACCTGGGCTATCGCAAGAGCCGCATCGCCGACGACGGCTTTATCGTGCTTTCGGCCACTTTCAATCTCGCCCCGGGCAACGCCGCGATGATCAAGGCCGACATGGACGACTACCGCCAGCGCCGCGAGGACAAGCAGCCGCTCGACATGCCGAGTGCCGGCTCCACCTTCAAGCGCCCCGAGGGCCACTTTGCCGGCAAGCTCATCATGGATGCCGGACTGCGCGGACACGCCGTTGGCGGCGCGCAGGTGAGCGAGAAGCACTGCGGCTTCATCGTCAACGCCGACCACGCCACCGC
>DXLT01000080.1:2899-5841 GCA_019414555.1 Collinsella sp. | reverse complement strand
GGCATGAGCTCGTTCACCCGCTCGACGATGCGGCGCTGCTCGGCGAGAGGCGGAATCGGAAGAAATAGCTCTTTTAGCACTGCTGCTTTGATTCCTTTTGCGGTCGTCCCCGTGGCATGATCCTTAACTTGAATTTGGAACAGTGGAGATAGAATTATTTGGCAGAACAGGGCATTGTCTGGACCAACTGTGCCGTAATTCTGAAGGGTAATGACACGCTGTCCACAGCTGCAACGTTTCATTTCGCATATCGCGCAATACCCCATCGGGGCTTCGGTTGTAAACAGCAAATCGCCACGGTGGGTCTCTCCGCGAGACAAGCGTGTTGCATATTCGTCTTCTGAAATATACTCCTCGCGTGTGTAATCAATATAGCCTTGGCGAATGTTGCTCGCAGTCATTAGTCGAACACCTGAAGGTGATTTGTGAGGTGTTTTACCCCTGTAATCAATGAAGTTATATACGGTTTCCAGCCTTGCCCAAGCCCACCCCTCGGGCAGCTCCTCAAACGGCACTTCGTTCGCGATGCACTTATCGCTAGTCACGCGACCCTTGGCATCCACCTTCTTCTCATAGGGGGAGCCATCGGAACCGGATTGGCTTTCAACTGTATTCGCGACAAGCGTTGTAAAATCTAGTGAGACGAGCATCCCGGTTGCTCCAGCGCTTCGATGCTCTGGTCTTTAGCGTCTTTCGTTCAGTGGGGGACTGACCGCAAGCGGCGTAAACAAGAAAGGGGACAAGCGTAAATGAAAGCAACCGAGGCGAATCTGCTCGACCTTATGGGCGTGGCGAAGATGCAGTTTGTCATTCCCGTGTACCAGCGAGTTTACTCGTGGAGTGTAAAAGAGTGCGAGGTGCTTTGGGATGACGTCATGCGAGCGGGTCGTGATGGCGTATCGCACTTCGTGGGGTCAATGCTTTATATCCCCGAGTCCGAGAGCTCTGCCACGAGCATTTCGCGCGTGCTTCTGATTGACGGACAGCAGCGCATGACGACGTTTTCGTTGATGATTGCAGCTTTGGCTGACTATTTGGAGAGCAACCCCGACAAGGCTGGCTTCCTTGGCGACCTCAAAATCTCGGCGCTGAGGAAAAATTACCTCTTTAACGATGACGACTACAACGGTCTGGCGCGCTACAAGCTGGTGCTCTCGCAGGACGATAAAGAGACGCTGTTCTCCATCGTGTCTGGGTCTCCCGTGCCAGATGAAAAATCGGATCGCATTGTCGAGAACCATGCGTTCTTCCGCGAGAAGATGCGCGGGAAATCATTCGACCCTGCAAGGCTTTGGGCGGGGCTAAACCGCGTACAGGTCATCGATACCAAGCTCACGGCTGGTGTAGACAATGCCCAGCTCATATTTGAGTCTATGAACTCCAAGGGTAAGCCGCTCACGCCTATTGATCTCATTCGTAACTACGTTCTTATGTCGCTTCCCAACGACGAGCAGACCAAGCTTTACGAGGGTTACTGGCATCCGCTCGAGCGCTTGTTCGGAAAAGGCGGCGAGGAAGAGTTCAATGCATTTATCTGGTACTGGCTGTGGCTCAAGGTTCCCAATAGGATGCCGAAGGAAAACGAGGCCTACCATGAGTTCAAACGCTATTTCGCTGATGACTACGATGGAGATACCGAGGGCCTGCTGAAGGAACTCCGCGAATATGCGCAGAGATATACCAGGTTGTTCCTTGACAAGGAAAAAGACGAGGGTTTGCGCCGAGTGTTCGGCAGAATCGTTAGCCTTGATGTGAGGCAGATTAGGCCTCTTTTGATGCTGCTTTACTCAGTTTACGAGGGAAATATGTTGAACCGCAATGCGTTTCTCCGTATCTGCGAGACCATCGAGTCGTTTCTGTTCAGGCGGGCGGTTTGCGGCAGGCTTACCACGGGTCTAAATAATTTCTTTGCCGGCATGTATCGCAATCTTGAGCAACAGGACGATATAGAGGAGTACGTTACGGCGATGCTCCTTATCCACAGTAGCGGTATGACTGCGTACTTCCCGACAGACGAGCATTTTGTCGAGGAGTTTAAGACGCGTGACTGCTACAACCGCTTCTCCAAAAAGCGCTATTACCTGGAGCGCATGGAGAACTGGCACCACCCGAAGGAGTCCATCTCAGCCGACGATTACCAGATCGAGCACGTCATGCCCCAGACGATTGATGATGAGCACGGCTGGAAGGAATCGCTTGGCGAGAACTGGGAAGACGTCCACGACAGGCTGTGCAATAACTTGGGAAATCTAACGCTGACGGGCTACAACCAGGAGTACTCAAACCGGTCGTTCTCAGACAAGCTCAATCTTCCTGGCGTGGGGCTTAAGTGCAGTCCGCTCCACCTGAACAAGTCGATCGCCTCGCATGAAAAATGGGGCGAGGCGGAGATTGGGCAGCGCGCGGACGAGCTGGCGAAAGAGGCATGTGAGATATGGAAATATCCCGACCTTCCGGCAGATGTCGTCGACAAGTACCGTCCTTCTCGCGGGGAGTCTGGCGAGGCTCCTGTCTGGACTCTGCAGGAGAATCACCCCACTTTTGCTGAAGGCGGACTCAACCAGAAACTTTTCGATGAGGTACGCGAGTCCGTTCTGAGTGGTAACCCTTCGTGGGAGTCCTATATAGCCAAGTACTATGTGGGCTTCAGGTCGGGCAAGCGAAAACTGCATGCCGTGCTAGAAGGCAGGACCAGCAACGGTGGTTGGATTGCCGTCGGCCTGGCAAAGAGTGTGGATGATCTAACGGATCCAGAGGACATATGCCAGGACAAACGCACGCAGGGTGGATTTGGCCCGGGCCTACCAACCTATGTTGCCCTTCGGAATGCCGATGACATTCCCGCGGTACTCGATCTTATAAAGCAGTGCTAGGCAAGGGCCGGGAATCTAATTCTCGGCCCTTGCCAGCTCAAAATCGTCGATGGCCCATTCGCCCGTCTA
>DXLT01000080.1:2169-2889 GCA_019414555.1 Collinsella sp. | reverse complement strand
ATCCCGCGAGTCGCTTGATTTGGTTTACGGCCCTCAGTTTTCGGCATCTGTTACTCGTCGTCCTCGTCGTTGGGGTCGCCCTTGAGGGTGTTGATGTCCAGGTACTGGTTATCGTCCTCTTTTTGCTGGGTTTCCGACTCCGCTTGGGTGGGGCCGCGGAACAGCTGGAATCCCTCAAACGCAATGACGCCGAGCAGGGCGATGATAATGGCGATAAAGGCAACCTTGACTGCCTGCGGAAATTCCGAGAAACGCAGCGCCTTTTCCTCGGCGTAATAATCGGCGAAGCGCTCTTCGCCCGTGCTTTTGGTATACGCCGGCGCGGACGCGGCCTCCGGGTCATATTCCGGTGCGGGCGTGGCAGCGTACGGATCGTTGAGATAATCGCTCGATGCGGTGCCATAATCCTCGGTCTCGATGCGACCGTTGCCAGCATAGCCATCGGAATATGCCGCACCGCCCTCAGAGTCTGCGGCGCTCGTGTTGGCGGCAAAAAGCGGGTTAACTGGAACATCGAGCGCCGGCATGCCGGTAGAGGTCTCATCCAGATCGGTTGCAGCCCAGGAATCGTAGGCAACCTGATGGGCAACGGGCTCATCGAGCCTTGCGACCGGAGGCTTGCGTGCCGCAGGAACAGGCAACTGCTGGGCGCTGTACATAACGGTGCTGTCGGCCGATTTGCCCTGCGTCGCTGCAGCGAGAAATGCCGCCGTCTCGGAC
>DXLT01000080.1:0-2159 GCA_019414555.1 Collinsella sp. | reverse complement strand
GGGCGGGGAGCGGGCGTGGTCGCCGAAGTGAGTGCGGGCGTCGAAACAGGCGACTGCGCAGGAGTCGGCGCAGATGCGGGCTTAGGCGCAAGTGCGGGATTGAGGCTTGACGGACGAGCCCCGCCGCCCATGAGTTCGTCGGCGGTCCACGGGCGATCATCCATCACGTCGTCAAGGCTCAGCGAAAACAGGTCGTCTTCACTCTCATCGAACATGTGGTGCACATGTCCACCAATTGCCGGAATCAATCCGCGACCGGTGCATGATGCCTTGCTCAGCGCCATTCTGTCCCATCCTTTCGAAATACTAATGACATCGATTATATGGAACTTCCCAAGCGGCTCGGTCTTGGATTCGTGCTTTCCAGAACTCGCGCCCAAAAGGGGAGGGGCAATCCAGGCGAGTGCCTACTTGTCGCCGGCCGCCGCCTTGGCCTCATTGAGGTAGCTATAGAAGCTGTACTTGGAGATGCCAAAGAACTCGCAGGCGCGCTCGCTCGACTTGGAAATGAGGAAGGCACCGCGACGGTCGAGGTAGCCAATGGCACGAATGCGCTCGTCTTTGGTCATGAGTGCCGCGGGCTTGCCCACAAACTGCTCGCACTCGTGCAGCAGGTCCTCGAGCAGGTCGCCGATGTTCTTGGTAATGGGCTCGGGCTCGGTATAGCCCGTGCCGCCGGTGCCGGTAAAGGCGTCGAGCGAACGCTCAAAAGCCTTCATAAGCGTAATGTCAAAGTTAATGCCCAAAATGCCGACGGGCTTGCCCTCGTCGTTGCGGATAAAGATGGTCGAGGACTTGAGCAGCTTGCCATCGGTGGTTTTGGTGAGGTATGGCTCGCGGTCGTGCACGTCGGTGGTGCCCTCGTGCATGGACTCAAACACGATATGGCTGGGGCCGTCACCCAGTTTGCGCCCGCTGACGTGGCCGTTTTCGATCACTACGATGGAGTGGTCCACGTCCTCGGTCTCCAGATCGTGGACGACGACTTCGCAGTTGGGGCCAAATTGGAGCGCCAGACCGTGTGCGAGGCGCTTGTAAAACTCAATCTGTGCGGGGGTCATGGGTGCCTTCCTAAAAATTAGTTTGGGCACACTTTGCCATAAACCACACTTGACCGCAAACAAATCCATCAACAAGGCAAATCATGACCGTTCGGCGGCGAAAAAGTACCGATTACGGCAACAAACAATTCGTTAGGTATGCCAATCAAAAAGTGTGATAGAACATTACTAACAAACTTTTTGTTTGGCATCCACATAAAAGTTCAGCCGTGTGAATGGGATCGGGCTGAAACGCGTATGCGGGGGCCGGCAAGAGAGGACTTAAGGAGTTCACCGTATGGCCGATAAGATCCAGTGGGCGGGCAACACGATGCCCAAGAGCGACGACAAGCACTTGGGAATCATGAGCCTCGACCACGTGAAGAAGGCCCGTGCCTTCCACCAGTCGTTCCCCCAGTACACCGTTACTCCGCTTGCCCGCCTGGACGGTCAGGCTGCGCGCCTGGGTCTGTCCAACCTGTGCGTTAAGGACGAGAGCTATCGCTTTGGCCTCAACGCCTTTAAGGTTCTAGGCGGTTCGTTTGCCATGGCCAACTACATTGCCGACGAGACCGGCAAGGACGTTGCCGAGTGCACCTTCGATTACCTGACTTCCGATCAGCTGGCCAAGGACTTTGGCCAGGCTACCTTCTTTACCGCCACCGACGGCAACCATGGCCGCGGCGTGGCATGGGCTGCCAACAAGCTGGGCCAGAAGGCCGTCGTGCACATGCCCAAGGGCAGCGTGAAGAGCCGCTTTGATAACATCGCCGCCGAGGGCGCCACGGTGACCATCGAAGAGGTCAACTACGACGAGTGCGTGCGCA
Organism: Collinsella sp.; assembly: GCA_019414555.1. Lineage (GTDB taxonomy): Bacteria > Actinomycetota > Coriobacteriia > Coriobacteriales > Coriobacteriaceae > Collinsella. The sequence goes on along the minus strand of DXLT01000080.1, from coordinate 292 downwards.
TGGCCGCCGCCGAGGCTGACGCCTGCGAGCGTGGCGTCATCGTTCAGGACACCGCCTGGGAGGGCTACGAGAAGATCCCGTCCTGGATCATGGAGGGTTACGGCACCATGGCTTCCGAGGCTGCCGAGCAGCTGCGCGAGATGGCTATCAACCGCCCGACGCACGTCTTTGTCCAGGCTGGCGTAGGCTCGCTCGCCGGCGCCGTGGTGGGCTACTTCACCAACCTGTATCCCGATAACCCGCCCACCTTCGTCGTGGTTGAGTGCGCACCGGCCGCCTGCCTGTACAAGGG
>DXLT01000008.1:2946-13882 GCA_019414555.1 Collinsella sp. | reverse complement strand
AGGATGCCGGGGCAGATGGCCCCGGTTCGGGCGCAGGCGCGCTCACCACGACGGGCTCGGGCTCGGCGCCGGCAGGCACGTCGGCAACACCGGCTGCGCGCAGCTCTTCCAAGCTCTCGAGCGTACCCTCGATGTCCTCGTGCGTCTCCTCAAATTCGGCAGCGACGCCCAGGAATTCCTGGATGTTCTCGGCGCGGCTCTCGGACTCCATGGTGCCCTCGGCGCGGAAAGCCTGCAGTAGGCCCGTCTTATCGACAATCATCTCGACAACGTCCTTGAGCTCGCCGTCCATGCGGCGACCCTCGCGCACCAGCGACACAAAGCTCGACAGGCCGTTGCGCACCTTGGCGCTAAACATGCCGGTTTCGGCACACGCGATCTCGCAAGCCTGGAAGAACGAGCAGCGGTTGTCGCGCGCCAGCTGCTCGATCTTTTGGATCGAGGTGGAACCGATGCCGCGGCGCGGTGTGTTGATGACGCGCTTGACGCTCATCTCGTCGGCCGGGTTCACGATCATCTTAAGGTAGGCCATGACGTCGCGGATCTCGGCACGGTCGAAGAATCGCGTGCCGCCCACGATCTTGTAGGGCACGCCCGCGCGCAGGAACATATCTTCGAGGATACGCGACTGGGCGTTGGTGCGATAGAACACGGCGATGTCGTCGTAGCTCGTGCCTTTGGCATGCAGTTTCTCGATCTCGCCGGCAATCCAGCGACCCTCGTCGCGTTCGTCGCTCGCCTGGAAGGCCTGGATCTTCTCGCCATCGCCCTCGGCCGTAAACAGGCGCTTGTCCTTGCGCTGCGAGTTGTGGCGCACCACGGCGTTGGCGGCGCTCAGGATGTGACCCGTAGAGCGATAGTTCTGCTCCAGCTTGACGGTCTTGCAGTTTTTAAAGTCCTTCTCAAAGTCCAGGATGTTGGTGATGTCGGCGCCACGCCAGCTGTAAATGGACTGGTCATCGTCGCCCACGACCATGAGGTTTTGGTACTTAGCGGCCAGCAGGTTGGCGATTTCGTACTGGACGTGGTTGGTGTCCTGATACTCGTCGACGCTAATGTAGCGGAAGCGCTCTTGGTACCTATCGAGCACCTCGGGACGGGTGCGCAGCAGCTCGAGCGCGCGCACGAGCAGGTCGTCAAAGTCCATCGCATTGGCGGCGCGCAGGCGGCGCTCCAGCTCTAGGTAGACCTGCGCGGCCTTTTTGTCGTTGGGGCTATCGGCGCTCTTGAGCATGTCCTCGGGGCCGATCATGGCGTTTTTGGCCGAGCTAATCTTGCTGCGGATCATGTTGATGGGGAACTGCTTTTGCTCGATGCCGAGCGCCTGCATAATGTCGCGCACCATGCGCTTTGAGTCATCGTCATCGTAGATGGTGAACTGGCCGGTGTAGCCCAACAGGTCGGCGTCCTCGCGCAGCATGCGCACGCACATAGCATGGAAGGTGCACACCCACATGCCACGGGTGCCGCTGGGAATGAGTGCCGCCAGACGCTCGCGCATCTCTGCCGCGGCCTTGTTGGTAAACGTAATGGCAAGAACCTGCCAAGGCTTAACACCCAGGTCGCCGAGCATATGTGCGATGCGGAAGGTCAAGACGCGGGTCTTGCCCGAGCCGGCGCCGGCGAGCACCAGCAACGGGCCCTCGGTGGACAGGACCGCCTCGCGCTGGGCGGGATTAAGGCTGTCGATGTCGACGAGCGGTTTGGCGGGCTTGGGCGCCGGCGCGGGAGCGTCGTAGATGTCGAGCGGAACGAGCTCGGGCTCCGGCGCAGCGGGGGCGGTGTATGCATCGAGCGGCACGGGTTCCGGCGCGGGCGGTACGGGTACCGCGGCGTTCTTTTCCCAGGGCAGGGGCTGGGTCATGGGCGACTCCTCATCTGACGGACGGCGCGCCTGCGGGCGGCGCCATAGTTTGAGCCGTACCAGTATACCGAGCCGCGCGGACACCGACGCAAATCACACCACGACTCCGTGCGCCACCGTCAGGCCCGCCCCAGCGGATTTAGTGCATTGGGGGGCCACCGATGTCATGGCAGCAGCGAGCGGCGGCCAGAGCGAACAAATTGGCATGAAAAGGGGGCGGCATAGACCTTTTGGTCATGCCACCCCCTTTGAATGACAAGTTGTCGCTCTGGTCGCCGCGCAGCGTCAACCAAGTTACAGGCCGAGCATAGGCTCCAGGACAAAGAAGTACGCGAGCACCACGATGCCCAGGATGATGCGGTAGACGCCGAAGCACTTGAAGTCGTGACGGCGCACGAAGCCCATAAGCCACTTGATGGCAATGAGCGACACCACAAAGGCGACGACGCAGCCCACGCCCAGGATGGCGATTTCGTTGGTGCCGAACGTGCCGCCCTTAATAAAGTACTTGACCAGCTTGAGCGCACTCGCGCCAAACATGACGGGAATGGCCAGGAAGAACGTAAACTTGGACGCCACCGAACGCGTGCAGCCCAAAAGCAGGCCGCCGATGATCGTGGAGCCGGAGCGCGATGTGCCCGGAATCAGCGAAAGCACCTGGAAGCAACCGATACCCAGCGCGGTCTTCCAGCTCAGATCCTCGAGCGTAGTGATGGAGCCAAAGTCCAAGCTATCGTCATCGTCTGCGGCGGCAGTCGCAGCGGGCGCGGCAAAATGCGCACCGGCGGGACGTCCGCCCGCCACCACAGCACGCGAACCAAACGAACCGGCAAGAGCAGCCTGGTCGCGCTTGTTCGCGCGCCAGTTCTCGATCACGATAAACAGCACGCCGTACACAATGAGCGCCAACGCCACGACGGGAGCATTGTAGAAATGCTCCTCCATCCAGTCGTTAAGCGGCAGACCGATCGCCGCGGCGGGAATGCAGCCGAGCACAATCTTGCCCCATAGCACCCAGGTGTCGCGACGGCCCTCCTTGCCCTTGCTGGGAGAAAACGGGTTGAGGTCGTAGAAGAACAAAACGCAGACGGCCAAAATGGCGCCAAGCTGAATCACGACCAGGAACATATTCCAGAACGTCTCGCTCACGTTCATCTTGACGAACTCGTCCACCAAGATCATGTGACCGGTCGACGAAACAGGCAGCCATTCGGTGATGCCCTCGACCAGGCCCATGAAGGCAGATTTTAGAAGCTCAATGATATCCAAAGGGACCCCCTCGTTAGACACCCGCCGATATTGTTCTGCGGACGGTGCGGGCAATGTCCCATTATCAACCGTTGGCGGCGCGCCTGCGCCTACCCTTACCAAAAAACTCGCCCGTTCACAGAATTGCGAGCGGTCAAACCCAAATCCTTGGGTATAACTGCAACAAGATAAAGTGTCCGGCGGCCACGCATCCGCGCCCGCCCGACGCACGAGCCCCGCGCCCGTGCGATAGACCAAGGAGGAAACCATGAACGAGGGCTATACCAAGGTATTTGTTTCGCTCGACGGTACTGAGCAGCAGGATTTTGTGCTCGCACGCGCCATCAAGGTCGCCGCGAACAACGGCGCCAAGCTGATTATCGGCCACGTTATCGATTCCACGGCACTCGAGAGCGCTGGTTCCTATCCGGTCGATCTGGTCAACGGACTGGAGGAGGCATTTAAGAACTCCATCGCCAAGCAGCTCGAAGAGGCCAAGGCCAATCCCGATATTCCCGAGGTCGAGGTCATGATTCGCGCCGGCCGTATTCGCGAGACGCTCAAAGACGAGATGCTCGACGTGGTGAAGCCCGACCTGGTGCTCTGCGGCGCACGCGGCCTGTCCTCGATCAAGTATGCGCTCCTGGGTTCGATTTCGACGTTCCTGCTGCGCAATACGGACTGCGACATCTTGGTCGTGAAGTAGCAAACGTACGCCTAACGCATCGCGGAGCGCAAGCCCACGTGCCCAAGTCTTCCAAGAGCGGGACCACCATTACGGTGGCCCCGCTTTGCTTTAGGCTGAGAATTGCTCCAGAACCCTCATTCTCTCAACGGAATCCGTCTGAATTTTCAGAGCGACCCGACCCAAATCTCCGGTTGCAGAGGCAAGTTCTGCAAGCTGGGCAGACACCTCTTCAGCCACTTCCGCCGCGATGTTCTTGATCATCTTGAGTGGCAGATGCAAATCTTGAGACATGAATTCGAAATCTTCAGGAGTCACCCCATCGATCACCCGGTGATCCCCAATATCAATCCCAAGATTATGGTCGTATCCCATTATCGTCGTGCAAACAATATCGTATGCAGGGGCCAACCTCTTTTCCCGCCAACTCGGACTATAAAGAAACGAATGGTTCTTGAGATGCGAGTCGCAATTCCCCAACGCATAATCGACCATTACCTGACGAGCGAACATTTGAGTATCAGCAATTACGTTAGACGATTGCTCTCTTATCAATCGGCCGCAAAGAGCCATATAGCAGCTATCGGGACGTGTCTCGTATTTCATATACGAAGGCCAGCCAACCGCTTGGCAAAAATCCTCCTGATGCAGCCTCAGAGGCACATCGAATCCGCTCATCGACGGCGGCTCATTGCTCCAGATTCTGTCATAACGCTCGGAAAAGAACGCACCAGGAATCGTATCCGAAGCTTCTGAACGGGCAATTTCAAGCCCAGCAGCAGACGCTGCCGTCATGCAAATTAATTCGTTGAACGGCAAATCCGGATGTTTAGTTGAAGCAATCTTGACTATGTGAGTCGAGGGGGCAGAGCCGAGCGGCAGCATCCAATCCCCCGACCCGGCCTTTTTTGCATCTTTACCGCGCGGTAAAAACCAACCGGTTTTAGACTGAGCGCCCGCCAACGACAGCCTCGAATCCTGCATATCATTTGCAATCTCAAACACTTCCGCCTTAGAAAGTGCCTCAAAATCCTCGTCTTGCAGAGGACGATAGCCCGGATCGTAGCTCGATTTCTCATCGCCGAGAAACCTCAAGGCACCAACGCACTCATCGCCCAAACGCTCGAGCATCGATAAATAGTCTGACTGGGGGATTTGAAAACGCATCGACAGCTCATGCCGAACCGGGCCCTCGGGAAGCATGCCCGAAAAGAAGGCCGAAAACTCATTGCTGGCATATGGCTCATGTCGCAAGGGAAGAGAAGCTGAGAGTGCGGCAGCATCGTCGCGTTCAAGATATCCCTCATCATATGCAAACGTCTCGTTTACGGGGTCGGCCCTCTCAAATTCTCCGACCAGCTCAAACGTTCCCCGATACTCACGATAAACCTTTAATGCCATGAGCCGTCGCCCCTCTCCCTCAGGATCAAATCGACCCCCAAGCTGTTAGCGATTTGAAGGGTTTGGCGAAGATTGGCACCCGCCTTTCCACGCTCAAGCTCGCTCACAAAGCGCAAACTGCACTGGTTGAAATCAGCCACATCGCGTTGGGTATAACCGAGCTTCTTCCGGCGCTCACGCAAATATGCACCGAGTTCAGCTGGGTCAAAAATCGTTCGCTCATTCCAGTCTTGCATGCTAATCCCCTATGATTATCCCAAACGGGATAATCATAGCACATCATGATGGAATTATCCCGTTTGGGATAATTGTCTTAACGTGAATGACGCTCCGGGACGTTACACCGCGACGACTACTCAAAGTATTGAAACTTGTTGGTCGAGAAGGCAAACGTGACGACAAAGCCTTTGCCGGGCTCGGATGCCGCGGTGACGTCGATGCCCATCTTGGAGCAGAGGCGCGCCACCAGGTAGAGGCCGATGCCCGTTGCGCGCTTGGTGGTGCGGCCGTTGTCGCCGGTAAAGCCCTTCTCGAACACGCGCGGCAGGTCGGCCGCGCTCACGCCGCAGCCGTTGTCCGCGACAGTGAGCTCGATGCGTTCGCTCGCCAGGCCCTCGTCCAGCAACGCGCCCGAAAACACGATCTTCGCGCCGTCCTCGCGCGCATATTTAATACTGTTCTGAATAAGCTGGCCCAGAATAAACTCGAGCCACTTCTCGTCGGTAAAGACCTCGAAGTCGAGGTTCTCGCACACCGGGGCCACGTGCGCCGCGATGAGCTCACGCGCGTTGGCCTTAATCGCGCCCGTCACCAAGGTCTTGAGATCCCAACGGCGAATCAGGTAGTCGCGCTCCACGACTTCCGAGCGCGCGTAGTACAGCGCCTGGTCGATATAGCGCTCCACGCGAGCCAGCTCACGGCCCAGGTCATCCACGCGCGACAGGTCGTCTTCGCTGCTATCCAGGTTTTCCAAAATCAGGTGAGCCGCCGCCAGGGGCAGCTTGGCCTCGTGGACCCAGCTCTCGATATAGTCACGATAGTCATCGGTCTGACGCCGGCCTTCGGCAACCTCGTCGCAAGCGGCTTTGCCCACCCGGCGCAAGACCTCGTACTCGAGCTCGCCCTCGGCATAGGTCGGACATTGCACCATCTCCTGCACCCATGCGGGACTCTCGAGCTCCTCTGCCGCACGCTCCAGCTGGCGCAGAAAACGACGACGGCGCGCGTACTCGATCACGATGCCGAGCATACCAAAGATAAAGGACACGCCGACCGCCACGACCACGATAGAAACGGGTGCGCCGGCGACCGTCAGCACAAAGCAGCTCAGCAGCACACCGCACGTCCACACGGCGACGGGAAGCAGCGCATCTTTAAAGAACTTGCCAAACGACATGGCCGGGTCCTAAACCGAATAGCCTTGGCCGCGGTGCGTGGTGAGGTATCCCTTAATGCCGATCTTGTCGAGCGTCGCACGCAGGCGGTTGATGTTGACGGTGAGCGTGTTGTCGTCCACGAAGGCATCGGAGTCCCACAGGTCCTGCATGATGGCCGAGCGCGAAACGATCTTGCCCGCGCGGCTCAGAAGCAGCGAGAGGATACGCAGCTCGTTTTTGGTGAGCTCGGTGCTAGTGCCGGTTTGCGTGTTGGTGACCATGGAGCGGGCGAGGTCGAGCTCCAATCCCTTGTGGACGAGCGTGCTGCGCTCGCCTGCCGCCGCGGTGCGACGCAGCAGTGCGTTGATGCGCGCCACGAGCACGCGGGCGCTGCATGGCTTGGGGACAAAGTCGTCCGCGCCGAGCGTCATGGCCATGACCTCGTCGATCTCGGTCGTGCGCGACGTGAGGACGATGATGGGGACCTCAGATTCGCGGCGGACTTCGTGGCAGATATGCTGGCCGTCTTTGACGGGAAGCGTGAGGTCGAGCAGCACCAGGTCGGGCGCGGCGGCGAGAATATCGCGCGAGACGTGCTCGAACGATTCGCAGGCCTCGACCTCAAAACCGGCACGAGCAAGGATGTCGGCAAGCTCGCGACGAATGGGCTCGTCGTCCTCAACGATATAGATCAGCGCCATGGATTCCGCTCCCCTCTTGGTTGTCTTACAGCCATTATTGCCGCGAAGTCGCCGGTGCACGCCTCGCGCGGCATTAAGGTGACAGAACTGTTCGCGAACGAAAGCGTTCGGCTCGCCCTCGCTCGCAGCGGGCGCGGGGATCAAATGATTATAAAATCCCCATCCCAGAAAAATCATCTAGCGGCGGGCGCGGAGCTTTTCGTAGCCATCGGCAAAGAAGGCGACCGTCGCGGCATCGGACTCGGCGGCGTCAGCGTCGGCGGCAGGCACCACGCCGTGCTCGTCGCTCACCAGGAACAGGGCACCCTTGAGCTGCGCGGGAATGTCCACGCGCGCGACCGAGATGCCCTTGGTCTGGGCCAGCTGCTCGATGAGCGTCGCCGTGCCGCACAGGCACTCGTCTGCCGGCGCCACAAAGGCCAGCTCACCATCGTTGACGGAAGCAAGCAGCTCGGGCGCCACGCCGGTTTCGTCAGCCTCGGAGCGGGCCTCGGCAGAACGGGCACGCAGCGCCTTGGCCGACGTATCGGCTAGCGGCTCGTACTCCCCCACCGTCATGGCAGCGTTGCCGTTGATGTCGATCACCAGCATGAGTACGCCATCGTGCGCGGTGTAATCGCCCTCGGCAAGCGACCACTCAACGTGCTGCTTGGCCCAGCTGAGCATGTTATGGGTAAGTGGCTCGCCCTGCACCAGGCGCTCGGACAGCGCACGAATGTGGCGGTTGAGCATGGGCACCTTTTTGTTGGACATGCGCCAACGGCAGACAAGCGCAGGCTTGTCGAGTGTAAACTTCTCGACCGCCTCCTGATTGGCGCAAAAGTCCTCGTACGCACGCTGATCCTCGGCATTGCCAAACAGCTCGGCATCATCAATCTGGGGCATGGTCATACCTTTCGTGTTAGTCATTCCGTCCTCTTATACCAAAAAGACGGCCCTCCAAACGGAGCAGCCGTCTTTTGCAGAGATTATTTTGTCCCAAGGCGGAACTTAGTGGCGGAAGTGGCGGGCGCCCGTAAACACCATAGCAATATTGTGCTCGTTGCAGGCCTGGATGCTCTCGTCATCGCGCTTGGAGCCGCCGGGCTGGATGATGCAAGTCACACCGTGCTCGGCAAGCACGTCGACGTTGTCGCGGAACGGGAAGAATGCGTCGCTTGCGCAGGCAAAGCCGCCCTTCTCCACGCCCTCGCGCTCGCAGAAGTCCTCGGCGCGCTCGCAGGCAAGCAGTGCGGAGTCAACGCGGTTGGGCTGACCCGGGCCCATGCCAATGCCGGCCTTGCCCTTGGAGACCAGGATGGCGTTGGACTTGACGCCCTTGCAGACCTTCCAGGCAAACTCGAGCTCGGCCATCTCGGCGTCGGTGGGCTTGCGGTCGGTGGGGAACGTAAAGGTCGCGGGGTCCTCGGTCACGTGGTCGACCTCCTGCACCAGCATGCCGCCGTCGACGGAGCGCAGCTCCACCTGGGCGCCGTGGTCCACGCCGCCGGTCGCCAACACGCGCAGGTTGGGGCGCTTGGCCATGCGCTCGAGCGCCTCGGCAGTGTAGCTCGGGGCGATGATGACCTCGACGAACTGCTTGTTCTGATCGGCAAAGTGTTCAACCAGATCAAAGGGAACCTCGCGGTTGCAGGCGATGATGCCGCCAAAGGCGCTCTTGGGATCGCAAGCGAAAGCGCGGTCGTAGGCAGCCGTGATGTCCTCGGCAACGGCGGAACCGCAGGGGTTCTGGTGCTTGAGGATTACGCAGGCCGGCTCGTCGAACTCGCGGACCAGGTTCCAAGCGGCGTCGGCATCCAGATAGTTGTTGTAGCTGAGCGGCTTGCCCTGGATCTGCTTGGAGCCCACGAGCGGGAACTGCGAGCTCGCGGTGTTCTCGCAGCCCTCGGCAAAGCGGTAGACCGTAGCCTTCTGCTGAGGATTCTCGCCATAGCGCAGGTCGTCGACCTTCTCCAGCGAGATCTCGAGCTTGGCAGAGGTGTCCGCCACGTCGCTTGCCTGGGCGGCAAGCCAACGGGAGATAGCCGTGTCGTAGGCGGCGGTGGTCTGGTAGACCTTCACCTGCAGGCGACGACGGGTGGAAAGCGTGGTGCAGCCACCGGTCTCGTGCATCTCGGCCAGGACGGCATCATAGTCGGCCGGGTCGGAAATGACGGTAACGCTCGTGGCGTTCTTGGCAGCAGAGCGCAGCATGGAGGGACCGCCGATGTCGATGTGCTCGATGGCATCCGCGAAGGTGACCTCGGGGTTGGCGACGGTCTTCTCGAACTCGTACAGGTTGACGACGACCAGATCGATCAGCTTAATGCCGTGCTGAGCCGCCTCCTGCATGTGCTGCTCGGAATCGCGGCGGGCCAGCAGCGCGCCGTGGACCTTGGGGTGCAGGGTCTTAACGCGGCCGTCCATCATCTCGGGATAGCCCGTGAACTCCTCGATGGGGGTTACGGGAACGCCCGCGTCCTCGATGGCACGAGCCGTGCCACCCGTAGAGATGATCTCGACGCCAAAGTCATCGACCAGCGTCCGTGCGAAATCGACGACACCCGTTTTATCGGTAACCGAGATCAACGCGCGTGCGATCTTCACATCAGATCCCATGCAGTCCTCCTGTCTGGTACGCCGCCGTGCTCTGTGAGTCGGTGATACGTCGATCTGCAGCGCTCGCGCAGCGGCATTGAAAATACTGATTTAATGTAGCGCATCGAGCGCATCGATGCACCCCGCAACGGGCGCATGTGCAGAAAAAGTTTGCGAGCGGAGGGGATGGGCACGGCACCGGGCACGGTGAGTTCATGGAACACAGGGGCACCATAATTAGATGCCAATGGCGTGGTAGAACTGTGCTCGATATGCATCCGCAAAAGAAAGAGGCACCATGGTCTCGCGGGTTCTCTACCGACCGTTTGATACCGAAGACTTCGACGCCATCGCGCTGATTCTGCAGCAGCTTTGGCATAACAATTCGGATAACGATGAGTACAACCGCCTTGAGGCCGCGTGCGACCTCGCCTATTGCCTTTCGTCGTCGACGTTTTCGCAGGTTGCCGTAATCGACGGTCAGGCGCGTGGCATTTCGCTCGCGCGTGCGGGACAGAGCTCCGGCGCCACCGTCAAGGAACATTGGATGGATACCGAACGCGCGCTGCTATCGCAGATGCGTGAGCTGGAGCCTGATGCCTGCGCCGAGTACCTCTCGTTTGTGCGCGCAACCATCCGAACCAACAACCGCCTGCTCGAGAGCAGCCCGTTGCCGCACGACAACGAGATCACGCTGCTTGCCGTGGACCGCGATGTCCACGGCCTGGGCGTTGGCACAGTCCTGCTCGATGCCGCAGTCTCGCACCTGTCCTCGCTTGGAGCGACGAGAGCACACCTGTACACCGACTCCAACTGCTCGTGGAAGTTCTACGAGCTGCACGGCTTTAAGCGCACGGCCACGCACCGCGCCAACCGCGAAGAGCGCCGTCACGACATGCCGCGCGAAAGCTTCCTCTACGAACTCGACCTAACAGCCTAAACCTGGCAGCCATACCTAGTCATTTAGGAACGTCCCCAGTGATTAGTCGTTGGGGACGGTCTTCGTAGGTAGCGCATAAAAATGGGATGGATCCGTCGGCAGTCGCCGGAGAAGATCCATCCCAAAAAAACAGAGCGCGCTAGA
>DXLT01000008.1:0-2936 GCA_019414555.1 Collinsella sp. | reverse complement strand
GCCGACGCCGCCGCCTCCGCCGCCCGAGAAGCCACCGCCTCCGCCGCCGCTCGAGCTGTCGGAGCTCGACGCCAGCTCACGGATGCTCTCGTGATACACGTCATCGAACGAATCGAGCGGAGACTCGTTGCCGTAGTGATGGTAATACCACCAGTAGCAGGGGTAGTTGTCGTAGAAATCGTCGCTGTTGCGCAGGTCCGCAGGCACGGCCTCGGCCAGCTGACGCAGCACTTCCTTGGAAACACCCAGCGCCACGCCCATCACCAGCAGCTTGTTCCACAGCACCAGATCGCCGGGAACGGCTTCCTTTAGACGCGTGAAGTCCTCGAGCCAATGCTTAAGTGCCTTGCAGCGAGCCGCCACCTCGGCGCCCTCCGGCGTAAAGCGGCGGAACGTAAGGCCCACGCCGATACCCACCAGCACAATCGGCACCGAGATAACCGCGGCGGTAATGTTCGCCTGCGCGCCGTCGGTAAAGAAGATGGATCCCACGGGAACAAAGGCAATCAGGATACCAAGAACCAGGCAAAACACCATTGCAACAATGCCGTCCGAGGCAACGTACTCGCTATCGGCCAGCTTGCCCTTAACGGTGTTCTGATAGTCCTCGAGCTTGTCGCCCACGGGTGTAGCGTGCTGCTTGACGTAGTGCTGCAGCTCGTCGAACGTGCGCGAGCGATCGCCGTTCTCGTCAGGCTTAGCACCGGCAAAGAAGAGCTTGAGCACCATGTGGTCAATGCCCTTGGCCGACTTCCAGCCCGCATCACTCACCGTCACGCGATACGCCTGCTCTTCTTTTTCACGCCCCAACAGGCCCTTCTTGGCCTTGGTCACGGTCGCCTGCTCCAGCTTGATCACACGGTCGTCGGTGAGCTTCATAAGCGTGGCGATATATGCCTGATCGGGCACCTCATTCCAGCTCATGAGAGCCGAAAGCACGGCGGGATGGTCGGCCGAAGGCACATCGCGGAAATATTCGTCCTGGAAAAGCGGCTTGGGCTTACGGCGGCGCAGCTTAAGCACAACGATTGTGCCGGTAAAGGCCAACGCCGCGACAACACTTAGCACGGCAAGTGCATTGGCAATCATGCGAGCGTGAGCGCGGCGGGCGTTAGCCTCGTCGGCCCATTCCTTCTCTTCGCTCAGAATCGTTGACATGCGCTCTTCGCCCGAGGCGGCAAGCTGCGGCACCCAGTCGCTGGGGAAAGCAATGCGCGCCTCGGCGAACTCGCCCTGATGCACGCAGGGAATGGTATAGGTGACCATGGGCTCGTCCTCATCGAGCGACACATCGCCCGTCAGCGGGCCGTGGCCCCATGCGCGGAAGTTATCGCCCTTGACGGCCGCCGTCCCGGCAGCGGCATTTGCGAAGTACACTTCCATCTCGACATCGTCGGAATCCGCAGACCAGCCGTCGCCCACGAACTTCCAGTAGAGCTCGGCGGTATCGGCCCAGTTCATAACCGCACCGGTCATGGTGTAGCTCACGTAATAGATCGCGCTGTCGCCGCTCACGTGGGGGCTGAACACCTTAATCCTTACGCCGTCACCGGCCTGCTCGACCGTGTAGACGCCAGAATCGCCCTTGTTCGCGCTATCGACTTTGTTAAACGCGGTGTCCTCTTCCTCGACACTCAGCACGTCGACGCCCGCCGTGCCGCCCTGCTGGTTGGTGCCCGTATTGATCTCCCAAAACACGCCGTTGATGTCGTCGTCGAAATCAAACTGGCGTCCCTCGACAACGGTCAGCGATCCATCGGCCTCGACCGTGGCACTGATGTAGGTTTGGGTCATGGAATAGCCGTCGGCGTGCGCGGCGGCAGGCAGCAGCAACAACGCAAGCGCAACGAGCGCGCAGACGGAAGCGAATCGCGCAAACAGGTGGCGCTGCCGGCTGACTTTAGCGGCGAGGGTGTTCATAGGCACATCCTTTGTCTGTAAAACCAACAGCGCCATTGTCCCACGTTTGCGGGTACGCATGACGAACATCTAGGCGACCGGAGCGCCAAACGGGATGAAAGTCACACCCGCACCCCAACAGCCAGTCATTGGGGACGTTCTTAAATGACCAGTCATTAGGGACACCCTTGGCATGGCCTGCGCCAGCAATAGATACCACTTCACAGCTCCGTCACAGGTGTAGCGGCTTTGTGTGGGCGCGGCATGCGCTGACTGAGCCGCCAGCCGAGGGGCATAAAGTAGTTGAGCGAAAACGGTTTGCCCCTTTGCCGTTCGCTCGAGGATCATGTCCCCCTTTTCCGCGGAAACCCCGGCAGTTGCGAAGAGCTGCCGGGGTTTCTGTCGTTTGTGAGGCTAAGTCGGTACGCAGCGATCGAGACCTTGAGCCGCAAACCCACCGTGCGCAATGCGCACCGCCGCCAACTTGTGAGCGCGGCAACGCCTTCCCTGCCAAGCCCCGCGCTATACTCATCCGCATGGATATCAAAACACGCAACATAGCAACGCCCGCCGCGGACGCACCAGCAACGGCAGTGCCCACCCCCGTCGTGGGCCGCTTTGCCCCGTCGCCCTCGGGCCGCATGCACTTGGGCAACGTGTTCAGCTGCCTGTGCGCATGGCTTTCGGCCCGCAGCCAGGGCGGCAGCATCGTGTTGCGTATCGAGGACCTGGACGATCGCTGCAAGCGCCCGGAACTTGCCGCTCAACTGATTGACGATCTGACCTGGCTGGGGCTCGAGTGGGACGAAGGCCCCTACTACCAGCACGATCGCCTGGATCTGTACGAGGACGCCCTGCGCCAGCTGCAAGACGCCGGCCTCACCTATCCCTGTTTTTGCACGCGTGCCGAACTCCACGCCGCGAGCGCGCCGCACGCCAGCGACGGCACGCCCATCTACCGCGGCGCCTGCAGAGGTCTTTCTGCTGATGAAATCACCCGCCGCAGTGCCCTGCGTGCTCCGGCCACGCGCCTGCGC
>DXLT01000079.1:2743-5880 GCA_019414555.1 Collinsella sp. | reverse complement strand
GCCTTCGGTCACCGCATGCACGGCCAGGCGCATGATGTTGTCGTAGCCGGTCTTGTTGAGAATCTCCGAGATGCGGCGTTTGATGGTGCCCTCGCTCATAAACAGCTCGGCCGCGATCTCGCGGCGGCTCTTGCCCTCGCAGGCAAGGCGCAAAATCGACAGCTCGACATCGTCGAGGGTCGCCGTGCCCGAAAAAATGCTCTCGGGCGGCTTGGGAAACGTGCAATAGCCCGCCAGCGTGGAGCGCATCACGGCGAACAGCTCGTCGATACCGACGTTCTTGTACACAAAGCTGTCGACGCCCGCCTCGCGGGCCTGATCGACAAAGGTGATCTCGGGCATGCCGGTCATGATAATGATGCGACACTCGGGCAGTTGCTCCTTGATGCGCGCCGCCGCCACGATGCCGTTTGAATCGTGTTCGGTGCACACGTCCATCAGTATCATGTCCGGGCGCTCCTTGAGCGCGACACCCAAGGCCTCGGAAGCATCGGCAATGGCGGAAACAACGGTCATATCGGGCTGGTCGCCAACGGAGCGCGCCAGGCTCTCGCGCAAGATAGCTTGGTCTTCGACGATAAGGACGCGAATCATGAGTTTCTCCTTTGAGCTGTGGCGCTGGCGTTGAGCGGGATGGACACCGCAAGCGTAAAGGGCGGGGCGGCATGGATTTCCAGGCAGCCGCCCAGATCTTGCGCGACATGCCTCATACCTGGAATACCCGTTCCCTCGCGATACGATACGGGTGCAGGCGCGCCGTCGTTAGAAACGGTCATCCGCGCAACAGCGCTGCCTTCCGACGTCTCCCGCCACAGGCGCACATGGACCCGATGGGCCTGTGCATGCTTGGTGGCATTGGTCGAGGCTTCGCGGATAATCTGCAGAAAGGCTGCGGCGACACGCGCGTCCTCAGGCAGCTCGCCCTCCACATCGATCTGCACGCTCACCAGGCCAAAGGCATGGACGATATCGCCCAGTTGCTCTGTCGGTTCGGTGTCGCCCCCACTGCGCAGATCGGCAGCGATTGAGCGCAGCAGCGGGTCGATCTGCTCGAGTGACTCGTCATCCAGGCGCCCCTCCTCCAGATAACGATGGAGGATGGACAGGCGCTGCCCGATCACGTCGTGCACGCGAGCGCGCATACGCAGATAGGCCGCATTGTCAGCAACTTTTTTGACTTCTTCGATCTGGGCTTGGAGCTCTTGGCCCGCAAGCTCAAGCAGGTGGTTGGCTTGCGCCAGGCGATCATGAGCATGCGCATACTCTGTTACATCCAGGCCGATAATGCGCTCAAAGAGGCGGCCCGAAACCATAACGTCATCGTGCACAAACAAGCGAATCTCGGCGGGAGAAACCTCGACCACCGCCCGCGCCTCACCAAAGCGGTCCAGATTAATCCGCACACGGTTCTGGCTGCTTTCGGGCATTTGCATGCTGAGTTTGCGCAGGTCGTTCCATGTGCCGCTCATATCGCCTAGGTCGGTGGGCATATGAAGTTCCACCAGGTTTCTGCGCATGCAGCGGTTCATGAGCAGCGGACGGCCCCTCGGGTCCAGATACAGGATGCCCACGGGAATCACGTTGATGGTCTCGATCGTCGAGAACGCGGTGATATCCTCCTGGCGGTTACGGACGTCCATCAAGAGCGCCGCGATGGAACGGAACAGGAAGAACGCTCCCTCTGCGATAAGGACAACGGTCCACGCCGAGCCCATGGCAAAAACCACCGGCGGTGTAACGGCGACAACAAGCAGCAGCTCGACCAGCATGACGGGGCGACGATAGCGCACCATAAGCACCACGCCATAGGCAAAGATTGCGGCATTGAGCCACAGCACTCCGCCCATTGCCCTGGCGCAAACGTCAAGCGGCGCCACCAGATACGAGCCAGACGACGCGAACAGGATAAGCGCCGAAACCACCAGGTGGAGCACGAGGCTCGCCTCGTAGGCGCAAATCACCTTACGGTTATAGGACGAGCGGCGCGATGAAATGAGCGGGACGTGGATCGTCTGCAGACACGCAGCCAGGGCAAAGACAACATCGAGCGCAACGATTTGGGGAAGGATGAGCGAAATCGTCATCGTCACTCACCCGCCCTCGGCATCAACACGATCATACGCAACTGGCCGGGTTCGCCCTCAAGGCGGTATGCCACGTTGCGCCTTTGCAGAGCGCTTTCGAGCTCTTGCGCAGCGGGCGTCTGCGAAAGATCTGCATCATCGTTGGAAAAAAGCGTGGCGCGCAGCTCGACACTGCATCGGTCATGGTCGCCCAAGTGATACATAAGCGCCGGATGGTCGGTGGTGTAGGCAAAAAACGCAAAGTCATACACGCAGTCGTACAGGGCGCTTACCGTACTGGCGTGCATCGGGCGCCGTATGGCGATAATCGAGGCGCAATCGATATCGATGGTGCGCAGGTCGCTTGCGAGCTCGTTGGCAATGAGCTGAATGCGGTCGCGATCAAAACCGCTCTCCCCGTGCTGTGCCAACGTGAGCGACCCCTTGCGCTTGCAATAGGCGACGAGCATCTTGGCGCGCTGCAGCATGCGGTAGCGCTCGTGCGAAGACGCTTCGTCGGTCAACGGCGGCAGCGAGCTCAGCAGGTCGTACATCCCTTCGAGCGCGCGGGCAAGCGCTTGATCCACGTCTTGGACCAGCAGGGTCTCGGCCTCTTGATCTGCCAAATGCGTCTTAAGGTCGTAGTCGGCGGCGAGCAGCTCGTTTTGACGCTGCAACTCCATGCGACGATGTGCCAGTTCACGGTTAAGCTCGTTGAGCTCCGACACGTCTTGGGCAAGCAGGGCCGATCCGCCCAGCAGTGGGAAGGCACGGTACATTACATCGGGATCGGACGCCACGGCAAAGGCATGGGCGCGGCCGTGCTCCTGGACCCGCAACTCCTCGCGCACGCCCACCGGCATTGGCTTTGACACTGGCGTGGCATAGACTTCCTGCAGGTCGTGCGTTAGAACTTTGAGGTCAAGCGGCAAGGTGTCAAAGATGCCGGCAATGTCGTGATACGACGGAATGACACCGCAATCGAGACAGATTTCCATCGCCACCACGCACAGAACGCAATAGACGAGCGAAAAGTTGAGCTTCCATGCCCAGGGCACGCGCAACGCATACGAG
>DXLT01000079.1:0-2733 GCA_019414555.1 Collinsella sp. | reverse complement strand
CGAGATGGCAAAGAATGCGCCACCCAGCAGTACGAGCGCCACCGTACCCGAGAAACGCTGGATGCGAAAGAACGAGGACCGACCAACCAGGATAAAAAAGGCCACGAAGTTAAAGGCCGTCCACACTAAGACAGCGAAATAACCCCAGCCGTACGTGTAATCGTTGCTCCAGGTGTCGCTTGTACGGTCAAAGCGGAAGACCTGCTGGTGAAAATCGTTGGTGAGCACAAATCCGATAAGCAGGATGGCCACAATCCACAGCGCAACGCAGTAGCGGCGACCCAGGCGGTGTTGCTCCAGGCCCGCAAGGCGCAGGCCACACAACTGGTAGAGCAGCGGAATGAGCGTCATGGGCACGTAGTACAGGTACCACAGCACGGTGGCATAGAACGGCGTGAACGACTTGTACTTGAGAATGACTTCGATCATCCACAGGGTGCAGATGGTGGCGATGGCAACAAGGCGGCGGCGCAACACATAGTCCAAACAGCGCAGATAGACCGATACGCCCCAAATTGAAAATACTATTGCGGCGACAAGCAGCGGGAGAGAGCTCGAATGGACGAGCGCATCCACGACCTCTTCGGACACCTCGCTATGGGCGGGCACGGCGTTGGAAAGTTTGGGGTCGAAGGCGAACAGCGACGGCAAGACCACCAAAAGCATGAGGAACAGCGCGGTGATGACACCGGCGATAGCAAAGACGCGGTGGCGGTACACCTGATGTGTTATGCCAACAAGGAATCGCGGCATGGCGAAGAGCCTGCCGCCCCTGGGATCCGCCACGGGAGCGGATCGGGCGGCCGCGTGGCCGATATGTCGCTCGCGGGTACCCATAGTGCTTTTAGTGTACCGACAGATGGGTCGAAAAAGCGGGCCGCATGTCCCAAAATTCGCAGACGGCAAGGCGCCCGGCGAGCACATACTCGCCGGGCGCCTTGGTTAGGAGGCTACGGTTATCGGGAAAGCCTAGGCCAAATCTTCGCCGTTGGTGGCGATAACCTTCTTGTACCAGTCGAAGCTCTTCTTCTTGGAACGCTTGAGGGTGCCGTTGCCCGCATCATCGCGGTCGACATAGATAAAGCCGTAGCGCTTGGACATCTCGCCTGTGCCGGCAGACACCAGGTCGATCGGGCCCCAGGTGGTGTAGCCCAGCAGGTCAACGCCGTCCTCGGTCACCGCATCACGCATCGCGGCGATATGCTGGCGCAGGTAGTCGATGCGGTAGTCGTCGTTGATGGAGCCGTCCTCCTCGACAACATCCTTGGCGCCCAGGCCGTTCTCGACCACAAACAGCGGCTTCTGATAACGGTCGTACAGGTCGTTAAGGGTGATGCGGAAGCCCAGCGGATCGATGGCCCAGCCCCACTGGCTCTCCTGCAGGTAGGGGTTCTTGGCGCCGGCGAAGGCGTTGCCCTGGGTGCGCTCGACATCGGGGTTATCGGCACCGGCGGAGCAACGGGTGCTGTAATAGCTAAAGCTGATGAAGTCGACGGTGTGGGCGGCCAGGATTTCGCGGTCCTCGTCCGTCATGCCCACATCGATGCCCAGGCGCTCGAGCTTCTTGACGGCATAGGCCGGGTAGTAGCCGCGGCTCTGGACGTCGACGAAGAAGTAGTTGTCCTGGTTATCGAGCTGCGCCTGGCGCACATCGCCCGGACGGCAGCTGTAGGGGTAGTAGCTACCTGCGGCGAGCATGCAGCCGATCTTGACCTCAGGGTCGATCTCGTGAGCGATCTTGGTTGCCCAAGCGCTGGCGACGAGCTCGTTGTGGGCGGCCAGGTACTCGACAGCCTCCTTGTTCTCTCCCTCCTCAAAGACCAGACCGGCACCCATAAACGGCAGGTGCAGAATCATATTGATCTCGTTGAAGGTAAGCCAGTACTTCACCAGGCCCTTGTAGCGGGTGAAGATCGTGATCGCGAGGTTCTTGTAGAAGTCGATGAGCTTGCGGTTGCGCCAGCCGCCATACTCCTTGATGAGGTGAATCGGGCAGTCGAAGTGCGTGATGGTCACGAGCGGCTCGATGCCGTGCGCCTGACACTCGCGGAACACGTCCTCGTAGAAGGCCAGGCCAGCCTCATTGGGCTCGGTCTCGTCGCCGTTGGGGAAGATGCGGGTCCACGCCAGGCTCATGCGGAAGGTCTTAAAGCCCATCTCGGCAAAGAGGGCGATGTCCTCCTTGTAATGGTGATAGAAATCGATGCCGGTCTGCGCGGGATAGTAATAGCCGTCCTCAAAGTCGAGCATCTTGCGCTGGCCGGAGACCACCGCATAGCGCTCGGGGCCGTGCGGCGCCACGTCCACGTTGGCCAGGCCGCGGCCATCCACGTCATAAGCGCCCTCGCACTGGTTGGCAGCCGTCGCGCCGCCCCACAGGAAGTCTTTACGAAAAGCCATGCATCGATCCTTTCATACGCTGCTTGTCGTGGTTTCAGTATCCCCGCAAATAGGGCCTCGCCCAACGACAGCGACGCAGGCCGACACTTCTTTTCGCACACGGCGGCCCGGCAGCCGCCCCCGTCTGACACTTTCTGATACCGCCGCCCCAAACCGCCACAAAGGGGACAGGCACCTTTGTGGCGGCTTGGGCCCGGTTTGTCTCGATCTGTAACAGGTAGAGACGATTTAGCCCGCTAGATGTTACAGATCGAGATGGAAGATTCTAGTCGCAGGCGATGTCGAGGTTCTTGCCGATGAGGCCTACGTAGCCGCCCTCGGCAGCCTTGGGGC
>DXLT01000078.1:0-5914 GCA_019414555.1 Collinsella sp. | reverse complement strand
ACGTCGTGGGTCTCGTCGTCTTCGGTAAAGACGGTGAAGTACAGGCGGTCGAGCGGCAGCTTGAACTCCTTGGTGATGAGCTCAAAGGCCCAAGCGCAGGCCTGCTGCTTGGAGACGCCGCCAAAGGAGAAGTCGCCGAGCATCTCAAAGAAGGACAGGTGACGGCCGTCCTCGCCGATGCAGTCGATGTCGTTGGTGCGGACGCACTTCTGGCAGGAGATCGCGCCGATCTCCTTCATGGTCTTCTTGCCCTGGTAGTACTCCTTAAACTGGTTCATGCCGGCGTTGGCAAGCAGCAGCGAAGGGTCGTCGGGGACGAGGGACGAAGAAGGATAGAGCTTAAGACCGCGCTCCTCAAAGAAGTTGAGGAACTTGGAGCGAATCTCGGCCGTAGTCATTGACGGGTAGTCAGCACTCATAGAGGGAATCTCCTCGGTTTCACATCGAAACAGTTCAAACGTAACGATATTACCATCCCACCGCGCAAGTGCAAAAAAGAGGGCCGGCACAATGCCGGCCCTTCAGCGAAATTGCATGTTAGCGCGTATGAATATTAATCCGAATTACCCCGCTAGTTGTCATCATCGTCCATGGAGCCGTCGATGCCGGTTTTGGTGTCGTCATCCGTGTTGGAATCGTCATCCTTAGCGAAGGGGTTCTTGAAGAAGCCCGTCGCATCGGGCTGCAGACCAGAGAGCTTGATCCAGGGATTATCGAGCTCGGGCTTGGGCATGGCCTTGGCCTCGGGCGCAGTCTCGTTACCGATAAGCTCAGACTCGTAGATGAAGGTGTCGTCGCCGAGCGCGTCGTAGGCGGCGACCGGGTTGCCATCGGCATCGCGGTACGGCGTGCCCTTAAACACGGCGCCGTCATAGGCCACAAGCTGTCGGCCGGTCTCATTCTCGAAGTAGTACACGAAGATACCCTTGAGGGCCGCACAAAGCGGGATGGCAATAATCATGCCGATGGGGCCCATGAGTGCCGAGCCAATAACGAGCGCCGTGAGGCTCATGATGGGATGCACCTGTACCGAGCTCTGCATGACCTTAGGCGAAATGACGTTATCGGTGACGTTTTGCGCGACCATCGTCACGATGAGCGTCCATAACGCCAACATGGGGCTGAACATGAAACCGAGCACCGTGGCGATTGCTGCGCTCACCCAGGGACCGACGACCGGAACCAAATGCATGATGCCGGTAAAGATAGCCATGAGCGCCGCATACGGATGGCCGATGATCATAAAACCGATAAAGGCGAGGAAACCACCGCAGATGGACGTCACGACCATACCGCGCATGTAGCCGCCGACAGAGCGAGAAAGGATGGCGACCATAAAGCGGTACGAGGTCTCCTTCTCCTGACCGATGATGGTGCAAATCTCGTGGTGCATGCGAGGGTAGTCGCAGGCCATCCAGTAGGCAAGCACCAGGCCAAGGAAGATAACGAACAGCTGCGAGGCCGTATTGGTGATGAGTGGGAACACACCACGACCAAGCTCGGCGGCAATCTGAGACACATACCTCGATGCCACGGCAACCAGCGACGAAAGATTATCGTCCAAATACTCCTTGAGCGGCGTGTTGTTGAGCGTCTTGGCATGCGAGATCATCTCGTTGAGATCACCGCCCGCAACACGAAGCTGCTCGGGCAGGCGGCTCAGGACTTCCATGATCTGACCAAAGAGAATCGGCGACAAGATACAAACGACACCGACGAGCACGGCAACAACAACAATAAGCGCGATAAGCGAACCGATGCCGCGATTCACGCCATGGTGCTCGAGCCAGTTGGTGATCGGGGACATCACAAAAGCAATGATGGAGCCGACGGCAAGAAACTCAATAACCGGCGCCAGGATGCCCATAAGGTTAAAGATGACAGCGGCGATGACAATGCAGCCGACAACAGCCCAAATGCGCAGCGTCAGAATGCGGGTGTCGCGCAGCACGCGATCGGTTTGTTGGGGGTGCTCACTCATGAACGAATCATCACTCCGTCGGGGTCGATCTTGTCCTGAATCTTCTTAAGCGTGCGGCGCAGCAGACGCGAAACCTGCACCTGAGAAATACCCAGCTTCTTGGCGATCTCGATCTGGGTCATGCCCTTTACGAAGCGCAACTCGATAACCTCGCGCTCGCGAGGCGAGAAATCACGGATGGCTTCCTCGATCACTAGGCGGTCATCGGTAAAGTCGAGCTCGTTGTCGTCGTCGGCGTAACGGTCGAGAATCGAGGGGGCATCGTCGGAATCGGACGCACCAGGAGCCTCGATGGGCACCGAGGTATAGGCCGAAGACGATTCCATAGCCTCGAGGACCTCATCGACCGTCACATCTAGATACTCAGCGATCTCCTCAACCTTGGGCGAACGCTGCAGCTCGTTGGTAAGTTTGTCAGTAGCTTGGTTGACCTTGGCCGAGAGCTCCTGCAGGCGACGCGGTACGCGCACGCTCCAGCCCTTGTCGCGGAAATGGCGTTTGATCTCGCCCAGGATAGTGGGTGTTGCAAACGTTGTGAACTCGAGCCCGCGCTCAGGGTCAAAGCGGTCGATAGCCTTGAGCAAACCCAGATAGCCGACCTGCATGAGGTCGTCGAGCGGCTCGCCGCGATTCTTAAATTTGTTGGCAAGAAACCTTACCAGGTTCATATGGGACATGACGAGCTGCTCGCGGGCGTCCGGATCACCGGTCTCCTTGTAGCGACGAAACAGCTCGCGGGTTTTCTCCTTGTCCCAAGCGGTCTTGCCGCTCCGGGAACGTTCGGTCATTTTAAATATCCGCCTTGAGGTCGAGGGAAAGCGTCAGGGGCGCCGCAGTCTTTTCGTAGGAGTCGCACACGCTCGCGAGGATGAGCTCGGCATACACCGCAGCCTGGTCGTCTTCATCGACCGTAGCCTGATCGCCAAAGGTAATAGTCATGCCAACGTGGGTCTCATCGACATCGAATTTGATGGTGATGTCATCGCAGTCGACCGCGGTACAACCAAAGATGAAAGCCTCCTCGGCAGCCATGCGGATGTCCTCGATGCGATCGACAGACATGGAACACAGGGCACCAACGTTGGCTGCCGTCATGCGCACAAGGCGAGCGAGACGCGGGTCGCCGGCAACGGTCAGCGTGATGGGGCAGGTTGCTTCGCTACTCATCGCAGGACTCCTCAGAGGTCTCGGAGGGTGTATAGGTGTAATACTGAGCCGGCTTGGCTACAGACTTCTGGCCATCATCGTCGCCCGCGGCGGCCTCGTCCTCGCCAATTAGGACGCGCTCGGTAGGTCGCTCTGCCTCCGCAGCAGCAGCGGCGAGCTTGCGCTCGGTGTCAGCTGCAGGAGACTTCACCTTATTGAAGAGCTTCTGGACAGCACCGGCGGCGGAGTCGGTCACGCTCGACACAGCATTGCTGGCCTCGGCCATGCTGCCCGTAACCTCGGAAATGTCGCGAACCACGGCTTCGACCTCTACGAGATTGGAGGTAAGGGCATCAACTGCCGTCTTGCTCGACTTAAGCAGCGGCTCCATCTGGGCAAGCGCCGGCGTAAGCTCATCGACAGCGCCATCGAGCTTTGCCACCACAGGCTGAGCCTCGGCGATGGTGTTGTTGAGGTCGTTCACGGTCTTATCGAGCGAGTCGACAACATTGCGGGTCTTGCGCAGGGTAAGCGCGAGCTCAGCGATGGCCCACACGCCGGCAACGGCGAGCAGCAGCAGGGCGATTTGAATGGGACTCATACAAGCCTCCCGGAAGAATCGAAATACAGACGCTTTTCATGGTACCCCAAAGGGGACCGAACATGCCAAGAGCAGCAACGTGGGACAAAATTATCAGCAGCTACTTCGGTGCATTCCCGCTACGGTCGCGCTCGCTTTGCTCTACACGCCACTCTTCCCAGCCGCGACCCGCAGGCTGCCAAAACGCACCGCGCTCCAGCCCCTCGGGCAAATAGCGCTGATCGACCCAGCCTTCGGGATAATCATGCGGATACTTATACACACCGTATTCGTCGCTGCCCGGGCGATGACGATCGCGCAGATAACTAGGCACCTCGCGAAGCCCACTAGAATGGATGTCGGCCAGCGCCGCATCGATCGAAGCCTCACACGCGTTGGATTTTGGCGCCAAGCACACATAGAGTGCAGCCTGAGCGAGGTTAATACGGCACTCGGGATAGCCAATAACCTCGGCAGATTTAAACGCAGCATGTGCTATAAGAAGAGCCTGCGGATCGGCATTGCCAACATCCTCGGAAGCATGAATCATAATGCGACGGGCGATAAACTTAGGATCCTCCCCCGCATCGATCATGCGCGCAAGCCAGTAGACCGTGGCATCGGGGTCGCTGCCGCGCATGGACTTGATGAACGCACTGATGATGTCGTAGTGCATGTCGCCGTTTTTGTCATACGAAAACCCGCGACGCGGGTTGGCAATCTTTACGTCATCCACGGTGATGGGATAGCGCTCCCCCGCCGCCGGCGCTGGCGTTCCCTCCGTATCGGGACGCGTGACGGCAATCTCGCTCGCCAGCTCAAGTGTCGTCAAGGCCGAGCGTGCATCACCCGCGGCCAACGTACAAATGGTCTTGACCGTATCCTCATCGGCCGAGAACTTACCGTTCAGACCATGTGGTGCCTCAAGCGCACGTTCAATAAGCGTGGCGATATCCTCATCCTTCAGATGCTCAAGCTCCACCACGCGCCCACGCGACAACAGTGCCGAGTTGACCTCGAAGTACGGATTCTCCGTCGTAGCGCCAATCATAATGACGGTACGGTTCTCAACTGCATGCAGCAGGGCATCCTGCTGCGACTTAGAGAAGCGGTGAATCTCATCGATGAATAGAATGGTGCGGCGGTCGTAGGTATTCAGGCGCGTCTTGGCCTCGTCAATCACGCGGCGCAAGTCCTTCACGGTGCCCGTCACAGCGCTGACCTCGACAAACTCGCTCTTGGTATGGTTGGCGATGATGTGGGCCAGCGTCGTCTTGCCCGTACCGGCCGGCCCATACAGAATCACACTCGACAGAACGTCATGCTCAATCGCAGCACGTAGCCACGAGCCCTTACCGACGGCCTTTTGCTGGCCCACGTACTCGTCGAGCGAATTGGGTCGCATGCGTACCGCGAGCGGCGCATTTTTAAAGGAACGCTCGCGCGTCGAGGCAGAAAAAAGGTCGTCCATAGCCATCCCGTGCATCAATCAAAAACGTTTTCCACTAACAGTATACCGAATATATACGAACTACCGTTCGTTAATATAGGTACGTTGCGGAAACTTCAATCCCGGGAACAACTTACTCGTGAGCTCGCAGAAGTAGCCATCCGTCATGCTCGAAATGTAATCCACTACGGTCTGATCTTTATCGTCCTGCCAGGCATAGGCGCGATCGTAGTAGGAAAGCTGCTGCTCGATGCGAGAAATGTGGTGCTTAAAGATGTACGAGGACTCGTCACCACTGTTTAGATCCCGCAGGCAACGGTCGTAGAGCTTTTCGAACGCCTCGCGCAGCTCCGCCTCGGAATCGCCTTCGATACCGCCCTTGCTATAGATCTTCTCGTAGTTCTCGCGCTTGGCTCGGCGAATTTCCTCAAACAGGTCCTCGCTCATCCCGATGCGCGGCTTACCATAGCTGTGCTCAACGATATCGATGGAGGCATGCGTGAGGATCCAACTGTTGTAGGCACCGCCCCGGCCATCATCAAAAGCGTCGGGCGAAAGCAGGCCCGCCGCGATCGCATCCTGACGGTCACGACCGACGTAGGCAAGAATATCCGAGATGCGAACGACGCAGCCCTCGAGCGTCATGGGACGCAGATGCTCAATTGCGCTATAGCCCGTGGCAATGCAATCCTCAACCGTCTGGTCAAACTGGTCAAAGGAGCCCATGTCCGAGAGCTCAAACACACGTTGCTCGTAC
>DXLT01000077.1:281-5934 GCA_019414555.1 Collinsella sp. | reverse complement strand
CCGATAGAAGTTTTGGCCCAGAAGCAGGGAGGTTCCCATGGCATATTACTGGCCCCAGTACGGCATCGCCATCGAAGTCGACGACGATCCCCATCTCCTGCCTTTTGACGAAGAGGCATTCCCCGATACGACGGTCTACCACGTTACCACCGATGTGATCTGCGACCCCGAGTCGTTCTCGGCGCTCGCCCACCACATCGCGCATATCCACGACATCGAGCTCCCTCCCGACTTCGACGAGCTTGTCTACTCGCGCCGCCTGATGCTTCACATGCTCTTTGGAGCGGACCCGTCCACCTTTGCGCGCATCTATACCGCCAAGGATGCCGCATGAGCGCGAAGAAGCCACCCCACTTTGCAGGCCTGGGACATCGCAAGAAGCTCATCGTTGCCTGCCTGGCCATCGTCTGCGCCCTTGTCGCCGTAGGACTATACGCTTGGCAGTCGCAGCCCGTACCCGAGGCGGGCGCTTCGGTTACGACGGCGGAGGGCAAAACGCGTCAGGAAATCCAAGATGAGCTCGACGCCATCGTCCGCGACAACATGATGACGATTTCGGTCGCACCGGTCGCCCAGCTGCAGGAGGACGGCAAGCTGCGCGTCAACGTCCAAAACGTCCAAGACAATAAATTTCCCCAGCGATTCCGCGTCATCCAAAACGACGAGACCATGTACGAATCCGGTGTGGTCGAGACCGGCAAGACAATCGAGACGTGCCCCGCCGGCGACATCAAAGAAGGCGAGGCGTACATCGAGATCCAGGCACTCGATGCCAAGACCCTCGACAGCCACGGCAATCCGACACGTGTCAAGGTACGGGTTGAGCAAGCCGAGAACTAGCTTTCCGGCCGACGCGGCACCGCACGCAATTCACCAGCATTCGTCCAATCATCGCGGGGACGGCCCGCGGCGAATAGAAAGGAACGACCATGGACATCACCAGGAACATGAACGGAGCCAGAGCGCTCGTCGTGGGCGCAGGGCTCGCGCTCGCGCTCGCAATGGGCGCCGCCCCGACGCCAGCTATGGCAGCCGGGCGCGTTGGAACCACGAAAGTAATGGTCAGGACCGAGATCGACAACGTTGAGTTCAAAGTTCCGACGGTTATTCCCTTCGTCGCCAAGGCCGACGGCACGCTTCAGGGCCCCTCAGAAGACGCGGCCACCATCGACAATCATTCGGCCTACGGCATCCATGTCACCAACATGAAGATCGACGCCATGAACACCTGGACCATTGCCGCCGACGCCAAGGCCGGAACCGCGCAGAACTCCATCGACTTTAAGGTCGGCCCCGACGGCGCGCTCCAGAACGCCAGCACCGCAATGCAGGGGACGGGCCTCGATCTTTCCAAGAATGCAGCCTTCGACATGGGCTACCAGGGCATTGCCGGCGGCACGGACAGAATTAAGCTCAAGACAAGCGGAAACGTCGCCCGCGTCACGCGCGACATCTTCCGCGTAACCGGCGAAGGCGATCAGGTTGCAACGATCACCTGGACGGTCGAGCCCGGTGCGCACACGGCATAAGGCCGTCGCCCTGGCCACCGCCGTCAGTATCCTAGCGTTTGGGCCAGCCATGGCCTTTGCCCAGCAAGAACAGGCGCAGGCCGCCACGCAGGTGACGGTCGACCTCTCGGAGCTCGACCGCGGCAACTGCAAGGAACCGTTGGCACAGACAGACGACAGACGATGGCTCTTGGCAGCAGGCGCCACAGCAGCAGGCGCGGGCACCGCCGGCCTCGGTCTGCACATCAAACGCAGCCAGAAACAAAACACGAACAGGCCGCACTAAATTAGCTAAGGAGACCCCATGGCATCGAAGAACCTTTTGCCCGTCGTCGCACTCTGCGGCGCGCTCGCAACCGGAACGCCTGTCGCCGCTTGGGCGACTCCCGTCATGGCAGACTCCTTACCAGCAGCCCTAAGCTCCGCACCAAATCCGCCGAGCGCCATTGCGTGCAAGCGTTTTTCGATCGCACAGGCCGCAATCTCAACCTCGGGATGCCTTCGTCGTAATACGGACGGCTCGATAGTCGTGGATATCAATCGTTCGAACAAGGCAAACGGCTCCCAGGCGGGGTGCGCCGTCTGCACATGGCGCTCGGTTGTGCTCGATGCAGATGGCGATCCATGCAATTTAGAGCTGCGCATCGACATCGCTTCGGTCGATGACTCGGCGAACGGAGCGAAGGTCGCCTTCGACGGTACGTTTTTTGAGAAAGGAGGCGGTATATGTCTGGGCTGCGCCGCCGCGAATGCAGACGATGCGCAGCCCACCCTCTCATTCACGGCATCGTTGCGGCTGACCAAAGCCGGTACCGATGCCATCGCGGCGGGAGAAGCGTCCCTGCTGTTCTACGCCGTCAGCACCAAAGACACAGACGCTCATTTCGAGAAGCCAGCCGGATCACTCAGCCTTACACGAGGGATAGAGGCAGGCCCTATTGAAATCGATGCCCACGCGCAAAGCAGGCAACGCATTCTTGCCGACCCGGCGCTTCTCGAAATGGAGTGGAACGGATCCGGAGCCATCGGAATTCTCCCCTCCGCGCTTGACGCCAAGACGCTCCCCCCAAACGACGAACCCATCAACGCAACCATACAAGAAGAGAGCGCGGATAAAGAAGCAGGTGCGGGCGACACGCCGTCGCCGACAAACAGCGTCCCAGCTTCTTTCGAAGCGCCGAATGAGCCCGCTGCCGATCCAAACGATCCCGAGCTCACGGACAGTCTGGGGCTTGCTGATCCTCAAGAGATCGATGAAGGTAACTGCCGCGTGCTTGCCGCGCTCGACCACACAGAGGTCATCGACGCTGCGAACATCGAAGTTGCCGCCGCCAATCAGCCCATCCGCAAGTCAGCCATCATCGCATTTCCTGAATCCATCGAAGTCGTCTTTTTGCCATCGGGCGAGGTCGTGGCCCCAACACTGCTCACCTTGTTGGGCGCCAAGAATACTCGAAACGAAATTAAAAAGGTCACAGTTGTCGACCCCGCAACCACCGCCAAGCTGCGTTTATACGCCGTTGCTCCAGACGGAGGCAAGACCTTGGAATTCGATGGTGACACACTCCTAGCCTGGCGACGTCTGGACATTATGCAAGACGTCTCGTATCAGATCGAACTCGAAGGGTTTGATCGTGCCCGCGATGCCAATATCATTGCCGCGGCTATTGAATCCCCACAGCGGCTTATGACACTGCGCTTTGAATACTATCCCTATGTCCCGACAACCACCTGAGGCTTAAATGCTGCGCATCATTCCTAACACCACTTATATAACGTATTAGATGAGTCGCGATGTGCCTCGCATTTCGTTCTGCTACGATTGCCACGTTGGCATCAATACAGGAGGGCTCATGCCGGGCTTGGGAACAATCATCAACGTTGTGCTTTTAGTTGCGGGCGGTCTTTTGGGATTAGCGGGCGGCCGCTTCATTACACCGCGCATCCAAGACACGCTCATGAAAGCATCGGGGCTGTGCGTCCTGTTTATCGGCCTGGGCGGCACCATGCAAAAGATGCTCATCATCGATGGAAAGGCGCTAGCGACCACCGGTACCACCATGCTCATCGTCTCATTTGCGCTCGGTTCGCTCATCGGCGAGGCCATCAACTTGGAGGCCGCCATCGAGAACCTTGGCGAATGGCTCAAGCGCAAGACTGGCAGTGAGGGCGATAACGAATTTACCAGCGCTTTTGTCTCGACTTCACTCACCGTGTGCATCGGCGCCATGGCCATTGTGGGATCGATTCAGGACGGCCTGCTCGGCGACTGGTCAACGCTTGCCCTCAAGGGCGCACTGGACTGCATCATCGTCTGCACCATGACGGCGTCGCTTGGCCGCGGCTGCATTTTCTCCGCCCTGCCCGTCGCCGTGTTCCAGGGGACGATCACGTTGTTTGCCGGCGCGCTCTCCCCCATCATGACCACGGCAGCCCTCGACAGCCTTTCGCTCGTAGGCTCCATGCTCATCTTCTGCGTCGGCGTCAACCTCATCCGTCCTCAGACCTTCCGCACGGCCAATATGCTCCCCTCCGTCGTCATCGCCGTCATCTACGCCCTCCTGTTCTAAATCTATCAACGCAGCGGTATCTCGAACATCTGTTTGATGCTGTGCTATGATATGAGGTCACCGTAGCTGCGTTAGGAGAGGAGAAGCGGTGGCCGACCAGGACATCAAGATGCTCATCGAGCGCATTATGGCCGAGGCCCGGACCCATCAGTCCACCCGCTTCTCAAACGAAATCTACGCAGACGAGCCGATTCTCAAAACCGGCCGACAGATGCAGAATTTCCTCCCCGACCAGTACCGTAAAATGCGCGAGATATCGCGCTGGCAGGATGACCCCAAGGGCGGTGCGGGCCGCTGGCTTTCGGAAGCCGAGCTTTTTTACCGCCAGGGCCTGCTGATGGCCGACTTTGAGGACGACTGTCCCTACAACGGCACCTTTAAGTCGTACTTTCCCACCTACAACGCCATGAGCGACCGGCAGCTGCGCGGCTACTTTACCTGGCGTGCCCAAGTGCGCCGTGGAACCGTCGAGGAAACGTCTACGTCCTTTGCCTTTCTGTATCTCTATGAGCTGATTTGCGGCATTGGCGTAGATGACCCGCTCGACGGTTTTAACAAGATCAAGGCCTTTTGGGATGTCTATCGCGCCTTCGAGCCCGGCATTGATCGGTTTGCACGCGTGTGGTTGCAGGATTACGCCGTATTCCATGGGCTCGACCCCAAGCTGCTCCGCGACTCTAAAACCGTCATGTTCGATAACGCCCTTATCGAGCTGCGGCGCGCGGCACGAGACCTTGTACCGGCACCGGCACCGTCCGACCAGACCCCCAAACGTCGCAAAACCTCCGAGCCAACGCTCCCCCTTCCGCCCGATGAGGTGCGCGAGGAGCGACTCATGGCCGCCATCAACGCCCTCTCCACGTACAACCTAAGTAACTCGCGGCTCGACCGCAGCCACCACCGCGATCTGCGCCACGTGGCATGCGCCGTGTATGTCCGCATGTCGCGCTACTATGACACGCACCGAAAGACCGGCATCGTAGCGAGCTTGTTTGGGGAGGAGACGGCCATGCCCTATACCATGTTTGCCTCGGCCGTATTCTTTGCGCCCGAGCGCCACGAGGACTGCGAATACCGTCTGGACCCCATCCGTATCTACCGTTGCCAAAACGGTTTTTGGGAATGCATGCGGATTCACGGTAGCAGGCAAAAGAGCAGCAAGCTCGGTGAAATGATGCGCGCCTGTGACCAACGCCTGCGCCTGGCGCTGGACCCCGCCCATCCCCTTAAGGAAGAAAAGGTCCCCAAATATCTGGCCAAGATTATCGATGACGAGATTGTGGCATGGCTTTCGTGGGACGCCGCACACCAGCCCGTCAAGATCGATATCGACCTGACTCAGCTGGGGCACATTCGGAGCGCCGCTGCGCAAACGCGCGAAGCACTTTTAATCGACGAAGAGCGCGAGGACGATGTGCCCACAGAGGTCGATACGGCGGAATCCGAGCAACCGGAAGCCAAGCCTGCGACCGACGTGATGGCCGAGCCGATCGCGGCGCCTACGGAGCGCAACAAAGCCGACGAGCCAACCATTTCCACCGAACAGTTTGGCGTCGTGGCACCGCTCCTCGCACC
>DXLT01000077.1:0-271 GCA_019414555.1 Collinsella sp. | reverse complement strand
GTTCGCAGCTGCTGCGCCCGCTGACGCCACGAACGAACTCGCGCCCGCCGCAGATGCCTTCCTTCGCGCGCTGCTCGAGCAAAACGCAGCGCAAGCGACATTGGCGGTAGTGCAATCGGAGCAGAGCGAGGACATGCTCGTCGACAGCATCAACGAGGCGCTCTTTGACCTGGTGGGTGACACCGTTATCGAGTTTGGAGCGGCAGGACCGCAGATCATCGAGGATTACGAAGCAGACGTGAGAGGATACCTAGACCATGAGTGATACCGC
>DXLT01000076.1:0-5985 GCA_019414555.1 Collinsella sp. | reverse complement strand
CGTCGTAGGCGCGCTGGATGCGCTCCCAACGGTTGTCGCGGTCCATCGCCCAATAACGACCCGAGACGGTGGCAACGCGAGCGTCGCAACCGGTCTCCTCGGAAATCTTGGCCAGGAAGGCGCAGAACTCGCTCATGTAGCCAGCACCGGACTGCGGGTCGACGTCGCGGCCATCCATGAAGGCGTGGACACGAACGGTCTTGACGCCATGCTCGGCAGCCATCTTGACCAGAGCCTCAACGTGGTTCATATGAGAATGAACACCGCCAGGGCTCATAAGGCCCATGAGGTGGAGAGTCTTGCCGTCAGCCTTGACATCGTCCATAGCCTTGACAAAAACCTCGTTCTTGGCGATGGAGCCGTCCTTGATGGCATTGTTGATGCGCGAAAGCTCCTGGAACACGATGCGGCCGGCACCGATGTTGAGGTGACCCACCTCGGAGTTGCCCATCTGGCCGTCGGGAAGGCCCACGTCCTCGCCCGAAGCGCCGAGCGTGGTGTGGGGGTACTTCTCGTACAGGCTATCAAGGAAGGGCGTCTTGGCAGTGGCGACGGCGTTCTCGCCATCGGCCGGAGCAAGGCCGCAACCATCCATGATGATCAGGAGTGCAGGAAGATGACGTTGTGCCATATGTCCTACTCGCCTGCCTTGACGACCATAGAGGCGAAGTCGGCAGCCTTGAGCGAAGCGCCGCCCACGAGGGCGCCGTCAACGTCGGGCTTGGCGACGAGCTCGGCGATGTTGCCGGGCTTGGCGGAACCGCCATACAGCACGCGGATGCCGTTGGCGAGCTCCTCGCCGAACATCTCCTTGAGGGTCTCACGGATAGCGCCGCAGACCTCCTGAGCGTCCTCGGCGGTAGCGGTCTTGCCTGTGCCGATGGCCCAGATGGGCTCGTAGGCGACGACGACCTGCTTGGGGCAGGTGATCTCAAGGCCCGCAAGGCCAGCCTTGACCTGGTTCACGACGTGCTCGACATAGGTGCCAGCCTCGCGGACCTCGAGGGACTCGCCGCAGCAGAAGACGGGAACAAGACCGGCGGAAACGAGAGCCTTAGCCTTCTTGTTCTGGTCCTCGTCGGTCTCGTGGAAGTAGTCGCGACGCTCGGAGTGACCGATGATGCAGTAGGTGCAGCCAGCGGACTTGAGCATGTCGCAAGAGGACTCACCGGTGAAGGCACCCTTGGCCTCCCAGTACACGTTCTGTGCACCGAGGGCGATGGGGGCAGCCTGAATGCGGTCATGAACCGTGGTGATGTCGATGGTCGGAGGGCAGACGAGCACCTCGACGCCAGCCGGAACCTCGGGCAGAGCCTGAGCCAGCTCGTCGGCGAGCTTGGCAGCCTCGGCGACGTCGTTGTTCATCTTCCAGTTACCAGCGATAAGAAGGGTGCGATTAGGCATCGAGAAGCGCCTCCACTCCGGGCAGGGCCTTACCCTCGACGAGCTCCATGGAAGCGCCACCACCGGTGGAGATCCAGCTCATCTTGTCGGCCAGGTTGAACTTGTTGACAGCTGCGACAGAGTCGCCACCGCCGATGATCGAGGTGCAGTCGGCCTCGGCGACAGCCTCAGCAATAGCCTGGGTGCCGTGAGCGAAGTTGTCGAACTCGAAGACGCCCATGGGGCCATTCCAGAACACGGTCTTGGCGCCCTTTACGGCCTCGGCGTAGAGCTCCTCGGTCTTGGGGCCGATGTCCATACCCTCACGATCGTCGGGGATAGCGTCGGAAGCGACAACCTCGGGGACAGCGTCCTCGCCAAAGTGATCGGCAACGCGGTTATCGATGGGGAGCAGGATCTTGACGCCCTTCTCCTCGGCCTTCTTGAGCATCTCGCCAGCGCGCTCGACCCAGTCCTCTTCCTTGAGGGACTGACCGACGGTCAGGCCCTGAGCCAAGAAGAAGGTGTAGGCCATGCCGCCACCGATGATCAGGGTGTCAGCGGAGTCGATGAGGTGATCGAGAACGCCGATCTTGGAGGAAACCTTGGAACCGCCGACGATGGCGACGAAGGGGCGCTCGGGCTCGGCGAAGATGCCGGTCAGCGTGTCGACCTCCTTCTCGAGCAAGAAGCCGGCGACGGCAGGCAGGTAAGCGGCGGGGCCCACGACGGAACCCTGGGCGCGGTGAGCGGTGCCGAAGGCATCGAGAACGAAGACGTCACCATAGGAAGCGAGCTTCTTGGCGATCTCGGGATCGTTCTTCTTCTCACGCTTGTCAAAACGGACGTTCTCGAGAACGAGGACCTTACCCGGCTCGACGGCGGCGACAGCCTCAGCAGCCTTCTCGCCGTAGGTGTCGGCGACAAAGGCAACGTCGAGACCAGAGAGCTCAGCGAGCTTCTTGGCGACGGGCTCGAGGGACAGCTCGGGCTGGAAGCCGGTGCCCTCGGGACGACCGAGGTGGCTCATGAGGATGACGCGAGCATTGTGCTCAACGAGGTAGTTGATGGTGGGCAGGGCAGCCTTGATACGGGTGGTGTCGCCAACGACGCCATCCTTGATAGGCACGTTAAAGTCAACGCGGACGAGAACGCGCTTTCCGTCGACATCGATGTCGCGGACGGTCTTCTTGGTAAAGGCCATGTTTGCTTCTACCTTTCGTACGTGTCTGCCTCCCATTACGGCAGACGATTTCTTATAAAAAGGGCGCGACCCTAGGGTGTAAGCCCTATAAGGCCGCGCCCTTCTTTAGACGCTCAACGAGCTATTC
Organism: Collinsella sp.; assembly: GCA_019414555.1. Classification (GTDB taxonomy): domain Bacteria; phylum Actinomycetota; class Coriobacteriia; order Coriobacteriales; family Coriobacteriaceae; genus Collinsella. The sequence goes on along the minus strand of DXLT01000076.1, from coordinate 3,271 downwards.
GCTAAAAGCTAAATTAAGCAACGAACTTCTCGAAGTACTTGATGGTGCGGACCATCTGAGAGGTGTAGGAGTTCTCGTTGTCGTACCAAGAGGTGACCTGAACGAGGGTCTGGCCGTTGCCGAGGTCAGAGCACATGGTCTGAGTGGCGTCGAAGATGGAGCCGTGGGTCTCGCCGACGATGTCGCGGGAGACGATCTGGTCCTCGTTGTAGGCGAAGGTCTCGGAGATGGTCTCGGCGTAGGCCTTCATGGCAGCGTTGACCTCGTCGACGGTGACCTTCTTGTCAACGACGGCGTAGAGGTTGGTCAGCGAGCCGGTCGGCGTCGGGACGCGCTGGGCGGCACCGATGAGCTTGCCGTTGAGCTCGGGGAGAACCAGGCCGATGGCCTTGGCAGCGCCCGTGGTGTTCGGGACGATGTTCTCGGAGCAGGCGCGGGAGCGACGGAAGTTGCCCTTGCGCTGCGGGCCGTCGAGCGGCATCTGGTCGCCGGTGTAGGCGTGGATGGTGGTCATGATGCCGGACACGATGGGAGCGAAGTCGTTCAGACCCTTGGCCATCGGGGCGAGGCAGTTGGTGGTGCAGGAAGCAGCGGAGATGATGTTGTCCTCAGCGGTCAGCGTCTCATGGTTGACGTTGTACACGATGGTGGGCAGATCATTGCCGGCCGGAGCGGAGATGACGACCTTCTTGGCGCCAGCGTTGATGTGGGCCTGAGCCTTAGCCTTGCTGGTGTAGAAGCCGGTGCACTCGAGAACGACGTCGACGTCAAGGTCGCCCCAAGGCAGGTTGTTAGCGTCGGCCTCCTTGTAGATCTTGATCTCCTTGCCGTCAACGGTGATGGAATCCTCGCCAGCAACGACCTCGTGATCGCGAGCGTAGTTGCCCTGCGTGGAGTCGTACTTCAGCAGGTAAGCGAGCATATCGGGAGAGGTGAGGTCGTTGATAGCGACGATCTCGGAGCCCTCATGACCGAACATCTGACGGAAAGCCAGACGACCGATGCGACCGAAGCCGTTAATAGCAACCTTTACTGCCATTGTGTCTCCTTTCGTAAGGCCCCCGCGAGCTACAGCGCCCGCCGTTGAGGCCCACAAACTAACCACTCGCCTAATATACCTTTTTTTTGACTTGAATTTCACGAGAATGCTCGAAATTGAAAATCAAATTTACGTTAAAACGTTTTAAAGAGTAAAACAGCAGTTAAATCCGTATAGTAGCAGTTTCGCTCAACTACCTGTTTGCTTCAATGAGCTTTTCAAGCCTCAAAACACGATGGTAGAGGGCCGACTTCGACAAGGGAGGGTCGGCCATCTCGCCCAGATCGCGCAGCGACAGATCGGGATAGCGCTCGCGCAGGTCGCAAAAGACCGCCAAGGCGTCCGGAAGCGTGTCGCGCAAACCTCGCTGTTCGAGCTCATCGATCAACGCAAGCTGATGCTGGGCGGCACCCGCACTTCTGGTCTGATTGGCCAGCTCGGCATTCACGCGACGGTTCACATCGTTCTTAACCAACTTGACCGCGCGCGCCTCCTCGATCTCGGCAACGCTGCGCTTGGCACCAATCAGCTTTAAAAGATGCTCAATCTCCTCGGCACTCTTAATGTAGACAGCAAAGGACCCGCGCCGCGCGTTAACGCGCGCATGGACCCCAATCTGCTCCAATAGATCGCAAAGGCCCCGTGCATACTGCTCGCCCTGCACCGCGATCTCCAAATGAAAGTCGCCGCGGGGATCGGCCACGAAACCGCCGGCGATGAGCGCGCCGCGAATGTAGGCAAGCCTGCAGCAGGGACGGGCAACGATGTGCCGGGGAACACCAGCGACGAGCCCTCCCCTGCGGTCGAGAATGCCCAGCAGCACCAGAGCCTTGTCCAGGTCGGGCTGATCGGGCAGGGTAATGAGATAGTTACGGACCTTATGCAAGACCGATTTACGAACGGTGAATTCCGTTTTGAGCTTAAGGATGCGATGCGTCAGTGTGATCATCGTGCGCGCGACAGCGCCCGTCTCGGTCGCGACCGTCAAACGATACCGCCCGGAGCCGGCCAGCGAAAGTGTACCGCTCACACGCGTCAGGGCGGCAAGCGTCGACAAGTCGCAGTATTCACATTCGGGTTCGCAGCGCGCGAGCTCGTCACGCACCTCGGCGGTAAACGACATGCAGGCCTATGCTTTCGTGTTGGCGCGCGACAGGTCGCGGTGGGAAATGCTCACGTGATATTGGGCACCTTCCAAATAACGTGCCGTGGCCTCGGCGATGGCAACGCTGCGGTGTTGACCGCCCGTGCAACCGATGGCGATAGAAAGCTGCGGCTTGCCCTCCGCGATATAGCCGGGCATGACCGTATCGAGCAGCTGCGTCCAGGCCTTCCAGAACTCCTGGGTCTTGGGATGGTCCAGAACAAAGTCGGAGACTTTCTTATCGAGGCCGGTCATGGTGCGCATCTCGGGATCGTAGAACGGATTGGGCAGGAAGCGGACGTCGATCATAATGTCCGCCTCGACGGGCATACCGTGCTTAAAGCCAAACGAGAACACGTGAACGTCCATGAGCTGCTGGTCGGACAACTCGGAAAATGCCATACGCAGCTTGTTGCGCAGCGCAGAGGTGCGCAGACGGCTCGTGTCGATAATCATATCGGCTCGGTCGCGAACGCCCTGCAGCTGCAGGCGCTCGCGCTGAATCGCATCGGCCGTAGTCTCTCCCGGCTTGGCAATGGGATGGCGGCGGCGGTTTTCGCTATAACGACGGATCAGTACCTCGTCAGAGGCCTCGAGAAACACGATGTCACAGCTCATCTCGCGCTCCTCGAGTGCGGCAACGGCATCGAGCAGCTCATCGAACAAGCCCTGGCTGCGCAGGTCGCAGGTGACGGCAAGATGCCTGCCCACGCCCGTATTGATGCCGACGAGTTCGGCAAGCTGGGCGATCAGACGCGGAGGCAAGTTGTCGATGCAAAAGTAGCCCATGTCCTCGAACACATGCATGGCCTGCGTGCGGCCTGATCCGGACATTCCGGTGATGATGACGATATCGGGGATGCGCTCCGAGCGCTCCGCCGCATCCATGGCATCTCCCTTTTGCATGTGTTGCCTCCCGAAAACAAGCGCGGGACCCAGCAACCCGGATCCCGCGCGGTCAATTGCCCATATTGAGTATACCGCCCCGAGCGGATACGAGGCCTGTCTTACGCCTCAAGCGCAGCCTTGAACCAACTTGTAATACTCGTGGGGTGCGTGATAGCGGTGCCGACGACAACGGCCCACGC